>SCUN01000324.1 GCA_004297655.1 Acidobacteriota bacterium
CCCGCCGAGAACCGCACTTTGCTCGTCGGCGTGAACTCCGCCATCGCGTAGCCGCCAAAGAACGACCGGCGCGCCTCCGAGTCGAGGTTGAGGGTCGTCGGTTCGGTGACGCTCGTCGCGGCGCCGCTGAGCGGCACGGTGTACGTGAACGTCGCGCCCTTGCCCTCGCCGTTGGCGAACAGAAAGTCGCCCCCGGCGACAAACTCCACGCGCTCACCTTTCGGCCAGCTCACATGGGTGTCAACGTAGAGGTCGTTGACGTCGATCGTCTCGACGAAACCCGTCGCGTTGTTCGCGGCATTCGCGATGTTGGTCAGAAAACCGCGGAAGATGTTCTGGCCGGAGTGCGTGTAGCCGGCCGTCGCGCTCCACCGCGCGTTCTCCAGCACCTGCCGCTCGTGGCCAAACGAGAAGAACAACCGGGTCTCGTCGATCCGGGCGTTGGCGGGGTTGTAGTTCGCATCGAGCGGCACGGACGAGGACAAGGCAGTGCCCTGTCTCGGATGCGGGCTGCCCGGGCTCTGATTCAGCACGTTCACGTCCGCCATCAGCCACGTCTTCTTCGTGGCCGACACCGCCGCGCCCCGATAGAGACCATGGCCGCGCACGAACGACGTTCGGTCGTCCTTGAATCCCTGACGCTCGCCGTCAAGCGTGACCCGTGACTTCCACGCGCCGCTCGACGGAATGCCGAAGTCAATCGAGCCGCCGCCTGATCCGTACTGTCCGCCGCGAATATCCAGGTAGCGCGTCGTCGCCGCCGCCGCTTTGTGGACGACGTGAACGACGCCGACAAACGATGTGGCGCCGTAGGTCACGGCCGCCGCGCCGCGCAGAACCTCTACGCGCTCGACGTCCCGGAGATTGAGGGTCGCGAGCGCCGGGTTGAACGCGCCGCCCCACGGAATGTCGTCCACGACCAGGAGGAACGCGTCGAACTCCCGCAGCCCCCAGAATTCCGGAACGGAGCTGGCCGGCCCGCCGTCCCCACCGGGCGCCACCTCCACGCCGGCCGCAAGCGTCAGCGCCTGCTGCAGGTTCGTCGCCCCCAGCGTTCGAAGCATGTCTCTGGTAAACACCTGCACCGACGATGGCGTGTCGTGCGGAGCGCGGGGAAGGCGGGTCGCGACGACCTCGACCTTTTCCTGAATCGTCGGAGGCACCGCGGTTGACTGGGCGCGGGCCGATGAGGGAACCGCCGCGATGACCGCGGAGGCGAGCAGAATGGCAGTCGTTGTCTGAAACATAGGGCCCCTACTGTGCCCTATTGAAAAAACCTACTACCAGACGTCGTAGAGCTAGAAGAACTTCTTCGCGATCGTGAGAATGCCCTGGCTCCAGGGCACGCGATGGGTGACGCCGGCCTGGCCCTCGAAGCGGGACAGGTTGTCGAGGTACCACTTGTAGTTTCGCAGCAGCGCCTGTTTGTTGGAGTACTTCGGCGTGAAGCCGAGCACCGTCTCGGCCTTCTCGATCGAGACGAACGACTCTTTCGCCACCGTCCCGTACGCCCACTTGTACACCGGCGAGAGGCGGAGCATTCGCAGCAGCGCCAGCGCGGCGTTCATCGGGCCCTCGGGGAATCCGATGATCTTCTTGCCTTTGCCGGCCGCGTCGAGCACGGCCTGGAAATCCTGGCGCACGGTGCCGAATTCCTTCGCGCCGATGTTGAACACGTCGTTCACCACGGCCGCGTCCTTCGTCATCGTGATCTCGATCGCGACGCACAGATCCTCGACATCAAGGAGCTGGTACAGGTTGTTGCCGCCACCGGGCAACGGGAAGTTCTTGCCGTCCTTCGCCCAGTCATACAGCAGCGCGAAGATCCCGAGACGTTCCGGCCCGACGAATGACTTCGGCCGGAGGATCGGCACGACCAGCCCTTTCGCGCGATACGACACGCACAGCTCTTCGGCCTTGATCTTGGCCTCGCCGTACGGGCCGACGCCGATCATCTTGTCGTGCTCGTACAGCGGATGGTGGTCCGGCACGCCGTACACCGCCGTCGACGAAATATGCACGACGCGCTTCGCCCCGGCCGCGAGCGCGGCCTCGAGCACGTTCCGCGTCCCGTCGATGTCGGTCGACAGGATCTCGGCGGTCGTGTACAGCGGCAACGCGGCGGCGCAATGCACGACCTGATCGCAGCCCTTCACGGCGCGATCCACCGCGGCGCGATCGCGGATGTCGCCGACAAACGCCGTGACCTTGTCACGGCAGTCGGCGTAGTCGAACGGTTGTGTGTCGAGGGAGTTGACGGAGTACCCGCGGCTCAGGAGATATCGGATGAGATTGATGCCGAGAAATCCTGAGCCGCCGGTAACGAGTATTCGCACGAAGCTATTTTACTGGAGCCGGCACCGTCAGTGTGACATCCGCCTTCTTCAGCGTCGTCGACAGGGCCGTTGCCTTCGCGATCACCGCGTTGCCTTCCGCGATCGCCTTCGGCAGCGCCAGCTTCACATCGGCGTACGCCTTCATCGTCGAGCCGCTCGGCAGCTCGGTAAACGCGAGCACCGAACCCTTCGCCGCGGCGACCTTACCGCCAACGTTCGCCGGATCCACCGGCGCCCCGCCGCCCCGGCCGCCGCCCGCGCCGCCCGCCGCCGGAATCGCCGGCGGCACACCGAACTTCACGCGCACGGCGTCGAAGTCTTTCGTGAACGCGGCCACAGCCGCCTTCACGTCGGCGGAACCGGCGTCGATCTTGGCTTTGTTGTCGCCAAGTTGCGAGTAGAGCGACTGCAGCGCGGTGGTCATCGCGCCGCTCTGTCTCTGCATGTTGTGCAGGTCCATGGCCATGTCGAAGTAGCGTTTCCGCTGGACATCGTTCATCTGATCCGTCGGATCCGCCACGATCTTCAGCGTCTTCGTCTCGATCGTCTTGCCATCCACGACGAGCGCGACGTTGTAGGTGCCCGGCATCACCAGCGGGCCCTGGGTCGCGCCGCCGGCAAATCCGCCGCCGCCGCGATTCGCGAAGCCGCCGCCGCACGGATCCTCGGCCATATATCCCGGCAGCGGACCTGGCGTCGTCACAAATCCGCCGCCCGCGCGGCCGGCGCCGGCGGCGCCGCGCCCGCCGAACTGCGGCGCGACGTTACCCGTCGCCGACGGCAGCGGATCGACGCGCTGATCCCAGCACACCGTCTGAATCCCCGGCTGCGCCTTTGCCGCAGGCACCGTCAGCTCACGCATCTGCCGGCCGGTCGCGTCCGTGATCTTCAACTTCACGTCGGTCAACGCCTTCTTGAAGTACAGGTTCAGCACGGCGTCGGTCGGCGGGTTCTCGCCGAGCCAGTACTGATGCGCCCAGAACTCGTCGTTCTTGTCGTCCCACTGGCGCCACTGCAGCGCGGGCTCGGGCGTGAAGAGCTTCGCGTCGGCCGCGCCGCTCTGTGCCGCCGTGAACTCCTGGATCGGCGAGAGGTGGTCGAGAATCCAGATGCCGCGGCCGTGGGTCGCGACGATCATCGCGTTGTCGCGCGCATGGAGCGTGATCTCGTCGGTCCTGATCGTCGGGAAGTTGGCGCCGGACAACCGCTGCCAGGCCTGGCCGCGATTGAGCGACAGGAACATGCCGGTCTCCGTGCCGATGTAGAGCACGTCGCCGTTCTTCTGATCTTCGGTGATCGTCTTGACGACTTCGCCCTTGAGATTGGCGTTGATCGAGGCGAACGTCGCGCCCTGGTCCTTGCTGGCCCAGATGTGCGTCTCGAGATCGCCCGAGCGATGCGCGTCGGACACGATATAGATGACGTTCGGATCGAAACGCGACAGCACGATCTCGGCTACGAACCCGCCGGGCACGAAGCCGGGCAACCGATCCGCGACCTTCTTGTCCCAGGTCTTGCCGCCATCGCGCGAGATCGACACCGTGCCGTCGTCCGTGCCGGCCATGAGCAGGCCCGGCGCTTTCAACGAATCCGCCATCGCCGTGATCGCCGGCCATGACTGAACGCCGTCGTTTCTCGCGATCATGCGCGAGTCCGCCGTATTGCGAACGCCCATGATCATCTGATCGTCACGGTTGTCGGCCGTCGTGAGATCCGGGCTCAGCGCCGTCCAGGAGTCGCCGCGGTCCGTGCTCTTGAAGATCTTGTTGCCGCCGACGAGCAGCGTGCCGGAGTCGGCCGCGGAGAACTGCAACGGCGTATCCCAGTGGAAGCGGTAGTTGCCGCCGCCGTAGGTGTCGGTCGTGTTCTGCGCCGACGGACGAATGCTCTTGCTCTGACCCGTCACGCGATTTCTGCGCGTCAGGTTGCCGTCCTGCGATTCGGTATAGACGATGCGCGAGTCGCGCTGATCGAGGATGGCGACGAAGCCGTCGCCGCCCTGCACCGTGTGCCAGCGGTCGTTGCTGATGCCGCCGATCGTGCGCACCGCGCTCGGGCCACACCAGTCGTAGTTGTCCTGCATGCCGCCGCAGACGTTGTACGGGTATTCGTTGTCGTAGCCCACGTGATAGAAGGTCGCGATCGGCAGGTTCGGGAACCAGATCCACGACCGCGTCATGTCCCACGTCTGGAACGCGCCGCCGTCGCCGCCGATCAGGATGTGATCCGAGTTGGCCGGATCCCACCAGATCGCGTGCTTGTCGTCGTGCACCTGCTGATCGATCGCCGTGAAGCTGCGGCCGCCATCGGTCGACAGCGACAGCCGGACGCTCGCGACGAGCACGCGGTCCGGGTTGTTCGGATCGACGCGCACCTGCGAGAAGTACATCGCGCGGCCGTCCGGGTTGTTACCGACGCGCCGCCAGGTCGCGCCGCCGTCATCCGTCCGATAGATGCCTTCGGCGCTCGGCGTTGCCGGCGCCGCGGCCGGCGCCTGCTGCGCACCGCGACCCGCGCCCGCGGCCGGTTCGGTCTGGATTTCCGCGTACACCAGGTTCGCGCTGCGACGGAACACGTCAAGGCCGATGCGGCCATAGTTGCCCGCGGGCAAGCCGTTGCCGGTCAGACGCGTCCACGTATCGCCGCCGTCGACCGACTTCCAGATGCCGCTGCCGGGGCCGCCGCCGTTCATGCAGCACGCCGCGCGCTGACGCTGATAGGTCGACGCGTACAGAATCTTGTGATCGGCCGCGCTCTGCACGAGGTCGTTCGCGCCGGTGAATTCGTTGTCGCCCTTGAGGACGAGCTTCCACGTCGCGCCGCCGTCAGTCGTCTTGTAGATGCCGCGCTCGCCGCCGCCCTTGAAAAGCGGGCCGGTCGCCGCCACCATCACGACGTTGTCGTTGTCGGCGTCGATGACGATGCGGTTGATGTGCTCGGATTTGGCGAGCCCCATGTTCTTCCAGGTCTTGCCGCCGTCGGTGGACTTCCACACGCCGCCACCCCAGCCGGTGCTCTGACGGTTGTTCGACTCACCGGTGCCCAGCCACACGAGGTCGGGGTTCTTCTGCGAGACCGCGAGGTCGCCGACCGAGATCAAGCCCTCGTTCTGGAACTGCGGCGTAAACGTCGCGCCGTTGTTCGTGGTCTTCCACACGCCGCCGTGCGCGGAGCCGACGTAAAAGACCGACGGATTCGCCTCGTACACGGCGATGTCGGACACGCGGCCCGACGCCTGCGCCGGTCCGATCGACCGGAAGTGCAGAGACTTGAACGGATCGGCCGCGGTCGCGGCCCCGCCCTGTCCGGAAATAATCGCGCCGCCGAATGCCAATACGGCGACCAAACCCAACGTCAGATTGCGGAATTGCCGTGCCATGCTGCCTCCAGGCTGGTGGATCGAACGCTGGATTCTACTACCGGGGGTCGGTTCCTGCTTACAGGGAGGGATGTCGCCGACGCGGGGAGGCCGCAACCCTGAGTTGGCGCCGGAACTCTTCGAATTGGGCTGTCTTGCCCTCCGCCTCGCTCCAGCGCCTGATCTGTGCCAGATCCACGCGCCGCCGACGCGCGATCTTGACGGCGACGTCGAGGCTCTGGCGATCCTGCCAGTGGTA
>SCUN01000325.1 GCA_004297655.1 Acidobacteriota bacterium
CCGGAATTCCAGCAGGTGTCGCTCACGAGCGGCCGCGTCCGCGGCATCGTCCGCGATGATCGCGGACAAGCGGTCGGCGGCGTGGCGATCTCGGCGCTCGGCACGACGTCGGTCGTCGCGATGACCGACGCGACGGGGCGATTCGTGCTGCCGCTGCCGTCGGGCGAATACACGCTCCGCGCGCATCGCGAGGGGTATGTGTCGACCTACCGCGATCTCGTCCTCGTGCGGCCCAGCACGTCGATCGAACGCACGATCACGATCACGAAGGTGCCGTCCACGCCGCGCGCGGTGATGCTCGCGGGCATGACCGGCACGCCGGTGACCGCGTCCAGCGCGCAGCTCGTCGATCCCGAACATCCGCACGATCAGACCGCGTGGTATCTGCGTCACCTCAAGCGCCCCGTGTTGCGCGACACCGGCACCGTCGTCGCCGAAGCGGCGCGCGATCAGAATTTCCGTCCGCGCACCAACGGCTTCTTCGACTGGGCGCTCACGAGCTCGGCGCGCCTCGCCACGTCGTTCTTTGCCGACACCGATTTCAGCGGCCAGGTGAACTTCCTCACGACGAGCGCGATCGATCCGGCGTCGGGATGGGGGCAGCCGGAGATGCCGCGCAGCGTCGCGTATCTCTCGGTCAGCGCGCCGGTCGGCGGCGTCGGTGACTGGCACGTGCGCGGCGCGATGAACGCCGCCGATCTCTCGTCGTGGGTGCTGCTCGGCGAATTCAACGCGCGCGAGGATCGCAATCACGCCTTCACCGTCGGCATGGCCTACAGCACGCAGGCGTACGGCGACGAGCGCTCGGCCCTGATCTCGACGGTCGCCGGCGACGCGCGTTCGGTCGGCGCCGTCTATGGCAGCGACCGCTGGAAGATCAGCAATCGCCTCGAACTCGACTACGGCATGCGATGGGATCGCTATTCGTACGTCGTGGACTCGCCGAACATGGTGAGCCCGCGCGTCTCAGGCCGCGCCCACATGTTCGGCCGCACGTCGTTTGTCGGCGAAGTCGAGCAGCGCATGGTGGCGCCGGGCAGCTCGGAGTTCCTCGCGCCGGCCGCCGCGGGTCCCTGGCTCCCGCCCGAGCGGACGTTCTCGACGCTCGCGTCGAACGGCGTGTTCCGCGCCGAGCGCGTGCGGCACTACGCCGCGGGCGTCCGGCAGGATTTCTCCGGCGGCCGGTCGTGGTCGGTCCGCCGCTTCCGCCAGACGAGCGACGATCAGGCGGCGACGATCTTCGGTCTCAACCCGCGCGGCGATTCCTGGGCCGGCGCGCACTATAGCGTCGCCGCCGTCGGCGGCGCCGTGATCGATGGCTGGACGATGCGCGCGGAGGGTTCGCTGTTGTCGCGCGTGACCGGGTCGGTCGAATACGCGCTCGCCGATGCGAACTGGACGCCGTCGCTCACCGGCCTGCGCCGCGCGCGCGCGGCCGCGCCGTCGGCGGTCCGCACGGGTCACGAGCGGCTCCACGACGTCCTGACATCGCTCGAAGTCGATATTCCCGAGTCCGACACGCGCGTGTCGCTCGCATACCGCATGAACACCGCGTTCAGCCGGCCCGGCCTCAACGCCACTCCCGGCTTCGGCGGCCGCTTCGACATGCAGGTGAACCAGGCGCTGCCGTTCCAGCCCGTCCGCGGCGGCCGCCTCGAAGTGCTCGTCGCCGTCAGCAATCTCCTGCGCGATCTGCGCCAGACCGGCTCGCTCTACGACGAGCTGCTCACCATTGCGCCGCCCCTCAGAATCCTCGGCGGCGTGCAGATCCGTTTCTAGGCGTTCAAGCGACTGGATCGAAAGTCCACTGGTTTGGACATACGGGAGTCATTCTTTCGTCATCTTTACTTAAACTATTGATTCCATAGCCTTTATACTTCTGACATAGCCCGCGCGCCGGGAACAGCAATTGCTCCCAATTCACCGGCCGCTCGCCAACCTGATGCCCACCACTCGTCCCATCCGCCCGCTGCTTCGCGTCGCCCTTCCGGTGGCGATCGCGTCGGTGCTGGTGTGCCTGGCGGTCGTCAACGTCGCGTTGTTCCACCGGTTTCGCGCGACCGAACTCGAAGACGGCGTGCTGTGGAAGTTGCGCGATGGCGAAGTCGTTGCCGACCTGATCACGGAGAAGAGCGCCGCGGCGCGCGCCGGCATTCAGAGCGGCGACGTGCTGCTGAAGATCGATCAGTTCGACGTGCGCACGCCGGCCGATGTCGTTGCGATCGAGCACGACGCCCGCGGGCCGCTCACGTTCCAGTTGCTGCGCGCCCGGACCGAGTCGATCGTGCCGGTCGTTCTGCAGCCGCCGCCGTCGGTCGATCGCCGGCTGTATTACTCGCTCGCCGTGGTCGGCATCTTCACGCTGATCGTCGGCGCGTCGGTGCGTCTGCGCCGGCCGGGCGATCTCGCGACGCTGCACTTTTTCTGGCTCGCGGTCGCGTTCTTTGGCGGACTGGCCTTCACCTTCACGGGCGACGCCAGCCGGCTCGACTACTTCTTCTATTGGTCGGACGCCGTGGCGTGGCTCGTTCTGCCGGGCCTGTTCCTGCACTTCGCGCTGGTGTTTCCGGATCGCCCCTCGCCGTGGATCCGGAGCGATCGCGGCCGCGCGATGGTGCCGCTCTTCTACGTGCCGGCGCTGCTGCTCGGCGGCGCGCGGATCGCGCTGTTTGTGCGCGGCATTCGCGGCCCTCAGGACGCGGCGCTGCTCGAGCGCCTCGATCTGCTCGACCTGACGTACCTCTCGGTGGCGCTCGTCGCCGGCCTCGGCGTCATGCTGCGCGCGCTGCGCCGGCTCCGCTCCGTCACCGCGCGCCGCCAACTGCGCTGGATCGTCTGGGGCTCCGCCCTGGGTGCGCTGCCGTTCATCGTGGCGTACGGCGTGCCGACCATCATCGGCCGGCCGGTGCCCGGCGGCGAGTACACCGCCGTGCTGCTCACGTGCATTCCGCTCGCGTTCGCGTCGGCGATCGTGCGCTACCGGTTGACGGACGTCGAAGTCATCATCAAACGCGGCCTCGCGCTGTCGTCGGTCGGCCTCGGACTCGTCATCATCTATTTCTCGACGCTGCAGTTCGCGGAGTGGGTCTTCCGGACCAACGCCGATCAGAACAACTCGATCGCGCTCCTCGCGACGCTCATCGTCGCGCTCGTGGCGCCCTGGCTCTGGAAGACGATCCAGGTCGCGCTCGATCGCCTCTACTATCGCGAGCGCTACGACTACCGCCGCGCCATCGGCACGTTTGCGCGCGAGCTCAACAGCGATCTGGATCTCGATCGTCTGAGTGCGCGGCTCGTGGCCCGCGTGCGCGACACGCTGGGCACCGATCGCATCGCGCTGTTTCTCGCCGATCCGGCGGACCCGGGCGGAGATTTTTCTGTCGTCGCCTCCGTCGGGTTTGAGGACACGCCGCCGCCGAAGATCGTCCGCGCCACCGCGCTCGGCGAGCGCGTCGTCGCCGGTCAGACGAGCGTGATCGACGACACGGTGTTCACGCGCCGGTTCAGCGGCGAGCAGGCCGCGGAATGGCGCGACGCCGGCCTCGAGTGTTTTGTGCCGTGCGTGTCGAAGGACGTCACGATCGCCGTCCTCGCCGCCGGCCGCCGCGGCCGGTCCGAGCCGCTCAGCAGCGAGGACCTCGCCCTGCTTGGCGCCGTGGCGCCCCAGGCCGCCACGGCCATCGAGAACGCCCGCTTGTACGGCGCGCTGCGGACGCAGGCCGCCGAAGTGGAACGGCTCCGCCAGTTCAGCGACAGCGTCGTCGAATCGCTCAGCGACGGGCTGCTCGTCGTGGACCTCGACGACCGCGTGCTGCGGTGGAATCGCCGGCTCGAGGATCTGCTCGGCCTCGAGCGCGGCAAGGCGATCGGCCGGCGCCTGTCGTCGATCTTCGACAAGCAGTTTCTCGATTCCCTGTATGACGCCCGGCGCGAGTCGCCGGCGGCCGCCGCGCTCTACCGGTTGCCGCTCGCCGTGCCCAATGGCGCGCGGCTGGTGAACGTGGGCATCGCGCCATTCAAGACGCCCGACGGCGTCACCGCCGGCTCGATCATCGTCCTCGAGGACGTCACGGACCGCGCGAACCTCGAAGAGCAGTTGCGGCTGTCGGAGAAGATGGCCGCGATCGGGTTGCTGGCGGCCGGCGTGGCGCACGAAGTGAACACGCCGCTGACCGGCATTTCGAGTTTCACGCAGATGCTGCTGGAGCGCTCGCCGGCCGACGATCCGAACGTGCAGTTGCTCGAGAAGATCGAGCGGCAGACATTCCGCGCCGCGAAGATCGTGAACAGCCTGCTCAACCTCGCCCGGCCGTCGGACGGGGAAGCCGGTCCGGTCGATCTCAACGTGATCCTGAACGACGTCCTGTCGCTGCTCGAGCACCAGTTCCGGAGCGGCCGCATCCAGGTGCGCAAGGAGCTCATGCCGTCGGGCGTCTTCATCAAGGGCGTCGAGTACAAACTCCAGCAGGTGTTCCTGAATCTGCTGCTGAATGCGCGCGACGCGATGCCGCGCGGCGGGTGGCTCACGCTGACGACGCGGCTCGATGGCCGCGGCGCGGTGGTGGAAGTCTCCGACACCGGCGGCGGCATCCCGAGCGAGCACCTGGCCCGCATCTACGATCCGTTCTTCACCACGAAGTCCGACGGCCGAGGCACGGGCCTCGGTCTCTCGGTGACCTACGGCATCGTGCAGGAGCACGGCGGCACGCTGTCGTGCGACAGCGTGCTCGGCCAGGGCACGAAATTCACACTGACCCTCCCGCCGATTGCGGCCGCGGCCGCGGCGGGCGAGGCCCTGGCCCACTAATGGCTCGAAGCACCGGCACGATTCTCATCATCGACGACGAAGAGATCATTCGCGAGGCGCTCGACGCGTTGCTGTCGGGCGATGGCCACACCGTCAAGACCGCCGGCACCGCGCTCGAGGGGCTCGAGAAGCTCCAGTCGGGCTCGTTCGACGCCGTGTTGCTCGACCTGATGCTGCCGGACCGCAACGGGCTCGACGTCCTCGAGGACATTCGCCGGCTCGACGAGGACCTGCCCGTCGTGATGGTGACCGCGTACGGCACGATCGACAACGCCGTCACCGCGACCAAACAGGGCGCGTTCCACTACTTCACCAAGCCCTTCAAGAACGACGACGTGCTGCTGGTGGTGCGCAACGCGGTCGATCGTCGGCGCCTGGTGCGCGAGAACCGCGAACTGCGCCATCGCCTGCAGACCGGCTCGCATCGCTTCGACGACATCATCGGCGGCAGCCCGAAGATGCGCGACATCTACGATCTCGTCTCGCGCGCGGCCCCAAGCCGCACGACGGTGCTGATCCAGGGCGAGAGCGGGACCGGCAAGGAGCTGGTCGCCCGCGCGTTCCATCGCAAGTCGGCGCGCGCCGACAAGGCGTTCATCACGGTCAATTCCGGCAACCTGCCGCCGGACTTGCTCGAATCGAACCTGTTCGGCCACGTGAAGGGCGCCTTCACGGGCGCCGTCGCGCCGAAGAAGGGGCTGTTCGAGCTGGCCGACAAGGGGACGATCTTCTTCGACGAGATCGGCAACATCCCGCTCGACACGCAGGCGAAGTTGCTGCGCGTCATCCAGGAGCGCGAGTTCATGCGTCTGGGCGGCGTCGACACGATCAAGGTGGACGTGCGCATCATCGCCGCGACCAACGTCGACCTCCGGAAGATGATGGACGATGGCCGGTTCCGCGAGGACTTGTTCTACCGGCTGAACGTCATCGCCGCGGTGCTCCCGTCGTTGAGCGAGCGCAAGGAAGACATCCCGTTGCTCGTTCAGCACTTCCTCGAGAAGTACGGCGAGGAGAACAAGAAGCCGCGGCTCTTCCTGACGCCGCCCGCGCTGGCGAGGCTCACGGCCTATGACTGGCCGGGCAACGTGCGCCAGCTCGAGAATGTCATCGAGCGGGCGGTCGTGCTCTGCGGCGGCAAGGAAATCGGCCCCGAGCTGATTCCCGACGAGATCGCCGCGACGCCGCCGTTCGAGGTGTCGGACGTCGTGATCCCGTCGGATGGCATCAACTTCGATGAAGTGATTTCAACGCACCGGCGGCGGTACATCGAGGCCGCGCTCGAGGCGAGCGGCGGCGTGCAGAAGCGCGCGGCCGAACTGCTGCACATCAAGCCCACCACGCTCAACGAGATGATCAAGCGGTACGAGATCCGGCCGAAGAAGCGCCGGGACGAAGAGAGCTAGCGCCCGCGGCGCCGGCCGCGGTCGTCACGGCGCCGGCTGCCCTCGGTCCGGTGCTGATTCTGCCCCTGCCCCTGACCCTGGCTCGGCTTCTGGTCGCCCGGCTTCTGGTCCTTCTGCCCGCGATTGTCGCGATGGTGCTGGGCGCCCCGCTGATCGCGGTGGCCGCGCTGCTGGTCGCGTCCGCGATCCCGGTCGCGATGCTCGCCGTGCTCACGATGCTCGCGGTGTTCGCCCGCCGCCGCCCCCGAACCGCCGCGCAGCCGCGCGAACATCCGCTCGTACTTCGAGATGATCACGTCCCAGCGGTAGTTCTTGTCGACGTAGGCCCGGCCGTTCTCGCCCATCGTCTGCCGCAGTTCGGGGTCCTTGAGCAACATTTTCAGCGCTTCGCTGAACTCCCAGCGGTCTGAGTAG
>SCUN01000326.1 GCA_004297655.1 Acidobacteriota bacterium
CCGCGCGGATCTTCTGGCTCGGCTACGGCGAGCGCGCGCGCTTCGGCCTCGCGCTGAACGATCTGGTACGCCGCGGGGTCGTCAAGGCCCCGATCGTCATTGGCCGCGACCACCTCGACACCGGCTCGGTGGCCTCGCCGAACCGGGAAACCGAAGGGATGATGGACGGGAGCGACGCCATCGCCGACTGGCCCGTGCTGAACGCGCTGCTCAACGCCTCGTCGGGGGCGACGTGGGTCTCGGTGCACCACGGCGGCGGCGTCGGCATTGGATACTCGCTGCACGCCGGCATGGTCATCGTTGCCGACGGCACGAAGGACGCCGACGACAAGCTCCAGCGCGTGCTGACCTGCGATCCCGGCATCGGCGTCGTGCGCCACGCCGACGCCGGCTACCCGCTCGCGATCGAAACGGCGCGACGCCACGGCATCAAGATGCCCATGCTCGATTCGAGCACGTCGTCATGACCGTGGAGCGCACCGCCGTCGAACGCCGAATCCTCGCGTCGCTGGATGCCGGCCGCATCCCGGTGCTGCTGGGCGGCTGTGGCATCGGCCGCACGACGCTGCTGCAGCGCCTGGCGGCGCTCCGGCCGTCCGCGTCGCGCTACATCGACCTGGGCGCGGTCGCGACCACACCCGAGCGTTGCCTCGTCGCGGTCACCGGCCGGCCGCTGGCCGCGGGCACCACCGCTCGTGCGGCATTCGATCAGGTGCTGCGCGAGTTCGATCGCGCCGTCTCGCCGTCCGGTGAACGCGCGACCGTCCTCCTCGATGCGTTTCAGGAGCTGCGGACGTTCGAGAATTTCCCGGGACTCCGCGATGTGCAGCGCGACTTCGTCGCGCACCTCGCCGCCAGCCCCAACCACTTCGTCCTTGCCTCGCGCTTCACCGCTCGCGCCCATCGCCTGCTGCGCGATGCGCCGGCGCGATTCGAGGTCATCCACCTTCCGCCGCTCGATGGCGCAGACGTCGAGGCCCTGGCGCGCGCCCGCGACGGCCGCGCCGATTGGGCGCGCCAGGTCGCGCCGGCCGTCCAGGCGTTGTCGGCCGGCCGGGCGGCATACGCCGTGGCGCTGGTGGATGCCATGGCCGGCGCCGCCACCGCGGAAGCCGGCACCGCGCTCGCCGAGTTGTTCTCGCCCGCCGGCCGACTCACCGCGCTCGCGCGTTTCAGCTACGAGTTCCGTCTCCACCGCGCGCGCGGGTACGGCGCGCTCAAAGCGATTCTCGGCATCCTCGCGGAAGAAGAACCGCTGACGCTCACCGACATCGCCCATCGTCTCCATCGCACGCCCGGCTCGACGAAGGACTATCTGTCGTGGCTGGAAGATGTCGACGTGCTCAACGTGCATCGCAAGAAGTACTCCTACGACGATCCGCTGGTCCGCCTCTACGTCAGGCTCTACACCGGCGTCGAACCGCCGTCGCACGATCGCATCGTGGCCGAGACGCGCCGCTTCGCCGCCGAACGGCTGTCGGCGCCGCAGCCGGCCGCCGCGCCCGACGCGCCGACCCGCACGCCCTCTGCTCAACCCGCGCTGGCCGCACCCGAGCCCGCGTCCCGCAAGAACGGGATTATCGAAATCGACTAGGGCGCGGGGGCACAGGTGCACAGGTGCACAGGTGCACGGGTGCACGGGTGCACGGGTGCACGGGTGCGCAGGTTAGGGTGGGGTTGGTGTTGATCGAAGGTAAGCCCGCAATCGGTTGAGGCCGACGGTGAGGCGCTTGCAGAGCAGAAGCGCGGCCTCGGCGTCGTCATCGCTCCAGAACTTCCGGTCGACTCCATCGCGAAGCCAGGTTTCTGTTTCCCTCAGGCTGCCGATCGCGACGCCGAGGAATCGCGCGAAGTCGGCGTGACTGGCCCGACCGTAGCCTTCGGCGATGTTGGCGGCCACGCTTGCCGCGGCGGGCAAGATCTGGTCGCGGAACTTGAACTGTTGCTGAATCGACGGTTTGGCGCACAGCGCGACGACTTCCGCGCGCAGCGTTTCAGCAAGCTGCCAAACGACCAGGTCTCGAAGCGTTGCCACGTCGCGCAGAAACTGCACGGCGCGTGCCAGCCAGCGTCGCTGGGGAGTCGGCGGCGAGTTGGCAGAATCTGCCACCCCCGCCTCCGCCCCTCATCTCAGAATTTGCACCCGTGCACCTGTGCACCCGTGCACCTGTGCACCTGTGCACCCGACTACTGTCTGTAATAAACCCTCTTGATCTTCGCGTCCTCGATCTTCATCACCGGCTGCGACGGCTTCACCGTGACCGTCATGGACTTGCCGTCGGCGCTGAGCGTGTAGGTTTCCACGACCTTCAGGTCATCCTGCGTCGTCACTTCGCGCGTCATGCCTTTCGCGTCGATCTTGATCTTGATGTCGACCTCGCCGATCTGCGGATTGCGCAGCGAGAACTTCTTGCCGTCGGCGTTCTGCTTGGGGAAGCCTGACCCGTCCTGCTTGATCGTGACGTCGCCGCCCTCGACGATGATCTCGAGCGACTGGGCCGCCTTGTTCATGAGCTGCATCATCATCCTGATGCGGCTGGTTTCCTCGGGGCTGAGCTGAGACATCTGCTGCGCGCCGGCGCCCGGCCGCGCAGCGCCGCCGGTCGCGTCGAAATTGTCGCCGCCGCCTCGCGCGCCAGATCGGCCGCGCTGCGGCGCCGCCGCCGGGGCCGGTCCATTCGGATTGTTGCTTTCGGCTTCGTTCAGCTTCCACACGCCGGCAACGCCAGCCGCCTGCGCGCGAACGGAAACCGCCGAAAAGGAAATGAATGCCGTGACAGCCATGGAAAGGATTGGAAGAAGCAGACGACGCACCACAAGAACCTCCAGCCCGAATACTAGCTCAGCCGCCCCGTACACCCGCGCACCTGTGCACCCGTGCACCTGTGCACCTGTGCACCCGCTTACCTGAGTCTTGCGAGCGCCGCCTTCGCGGCCTGCTGCTCGGCTTCCTTCTTGGCGCGCCCTTCGCCGCGCGCGATCGGCTCGCCCTGCACGAGCACATCGACGACGAACACGCGCCGATGGGCGGGGCCCTCGGACGCGGCCAGCCGGTAGTTCGGAAGGCCGCGGCCGTTGGCCTGGAGCCACTCCTGGAGCGCCGATTTCCAGTCGTCGGTGAACGACGCCTCGTCGGCCTGATCGCCGGCTGAGGTCAGCAGCGGGCCGAAGCGCGAGACGATGAACGCGCGGGCGGCTTCGACGCCGCCGTCGAGGTAGATGGCGGCGATGACCGCCTCGTAGCAGTCCGCGATGATCGCGTGCTTCTGGCGGCCGCCGGTCTTCTCTTCCCCGCGTCCGAGCAGCACGAATTTGCCGAGCTCGATGTCTTCCGCGAGACGCGCGAGCGAGACCGACGAGACGATCGACGCCTTGACCTTCGACTTGTAGCCTTCGTCGTGCGTCGGGAAATGCGTGAACAGCATGTCGGCGATGACGAAGCCGAGCACGGCGTCGCCGAGAAACTCGAGCGATTCGTTGTCGATGACGCCGCCGCTCGCGTCCTCGTGCGCGCGCGACCGGTGCGTCAGCGCGTGCTCGAGGAGCCCCAGGTCGCGAAACTTGTAGCCCATGCGGGCCTCGAGCGGCCCGAGCGTCTCGCTGAGCCGCCGCACTTCGGTGGCCGCGGCCACATCGAGGTGCCCGGCGATGAGCGACGAGGCGCGGGACGCGTCGACGGCCATCACCATGATCCGGAATATCATGTGGCCGCCCATCGCGACCATCGAGCGGATGCCGTGCGCGTCGAGCAGGCCGCGCACGACCTCCGCCTCGACCGACGATCCGGACCGGAAGATCTCGACCGAATCGCTCACGCGCCCGCCTGCACCTTCACCACCACCATCGTCATGTCGTCGTGCGGTTCCGCGTCACCGACAAATGCTCTCACATCGCGCAGGATGCGCTCGCGGATGCCGGACGAATCGAGCCCGCAGTTGGCGGAGACCACGCGGGAGAGCGCTTCGTCGCCAAAGAGATCACCGTCGAGATTCATGGCTTCGGTGATGCCGTCCGTGTACAGCACGACGACATCGCCGGGCGCGATCGCCTGGCGGTGTTCCTTGATGATGTCGCTGAACCGTTTGGCCGCGCCCGGCAGCCGGAGGCCCAGCACCATGCCGTCGGGGACGACGACGCGGGACTCGCCGCTCGAGCAGAACAGCATCGGCGTGTGCCCGGCGCGTGCGAGCGTCAGCGTCGCGGCGTCGAGGTCGATGACGGCGTAGGTCATCGTGATGAAGCTGCGATTATCGAGATGGTCCGCCAGCAGGTCGTTCAACTCGATCAGGAGCGCGCGTGGCGACCGGTGCGTGCGGCTGAGCGCCAGCACGAGCCCCTTCAGCTCCGCCATGTAGAGCGCGGCGGACGTGCCCTTGCCGGACACGTCGGCGACGAGCACGCCGAGCTGCCGCGGGCCCAGCTGAAAGAAGTCGTAGTAATCCCCGCCCACTTCGAGCGCCGGCTCGCAAAGATCCGCGATGCAGAGGCCGTCGATCGACGGCGTCGTCGCCGGTAACAGCGAGCGTTGGATCTTGCGCGCGATCTGCAGCTCTTCATCGAGCCGGAGCTTCTCGCGCTCGATGTGGCGCAGGTGCTCGATGCTCGCGCCCATGTTGTTGAACGAGCCCGCCAGGTCGCCGAGCTGGTCGTTGCTGCCGATCGGAATGCGGTGCGTGAAGTCGCCTTGACCAATCTTGGCCGTGCCGACAAACAGCGAGTGCACGGCCGACGTGATGCGCCGCGCCAGCGCCACGCCACCGATCACGGCGGCGATCTGGATCACGAGAAACAAGCCGGCCAACACGACGAGCAGCAGCCGAAAATCGCCCAGGCCGGTCGGCTGGAGCGACGCCATCCGGTCGTAGAGCCGGCGCGCCGGCGCTTCGATGGAAATCGCCGCCCGTCCGGGGTTCCCGGTCTGCCAGTCGGTGAAGTCCATGGTGACGACCGTGCGCCGGAACAGATTCCGGATGGTGGTGCTCTCCGTGTCGTGTGTGGCCGCCCAGGTGAGCGGTGCGATCGACGGGCGCGCAACGGCGTCGGGGTTGGTGGCCGTGAACGAAATGCCTTCCATGTGCGCGGCAGTCTGATCGAAGAGCCGGCCGACCACGTCGCCATCGACCGGCAGGTCGGCCATGACGAACTGCTTGCCGTTCGATGACGCCATCACGACGCGGATGACGAGGCGCTGGTCACGCATCTCGCCGGCCGGGCCGAGCGACGACACGACGCCGATCGTCCCGCGAAACGCCTGGGCGCGGTTCACGACCCAGGTCGGCAGCGCGGTGGGCGCCGGCATATGACGCCAGCTGCCGGCCAGCACGACTTCGGGCTGCCCCTTCGGATCGCTCTGGAACACCGCCATCGACAGGCCGGGAAAGATCGTCTGCAGGTTGGCCACCCGCCGCGTCAGGATGAGCGCCGCGTCGGCGGGGTTCGGCCCGAGCTCGACGAGCGACGTCTCGACGACGCGCGTGACGTCGAAGACCGTGGACTGGTAGCCGGTCAGGAAAAGATAGCCGGCGACGTTCATGTAGATCATGAGGCCGGCCACCGCGACGAGCACCGCCATGAGCGCGACCGGAAATAGCCCGAAGAAGACGTACGACAGGATCAGCTTCCGTCGGACCGCCCACAACCACTGCCGCTGGCCGCGCAGGAACGCGCGCAGAACGAGCCAGCCCACCGAGATGAGGAAGCCGACTTTGACGACCTTGCGGAAGATGTCGAGGACGGTCGGGAGCGGCGTGACCAGCTGGACCGCCCACAGCGTTGCGAGCAGCGAACCGGTCATGAGGAAAAGGCGTCCGGGGAGCGTGCGTTGCACGCTCAACACTTGCTGGATCAGCCGTCTCACAGGCACTGGTGGTGAAGAAATGGCATCATAACAAACATGAAGCTGGCCAAGAACGCGCGGTTTGCCACGATTTGCCTCCACGCGGGACAGGAACCCGATCCGTCAACCGGCGCCATCATCACGCCGATCTTCCAGACCTCCACGTACGTCCACGAGGAACTCGGCAAGCACAAGGGCTTCGAGTATGCGCGCACGCAGAATCCGACGCGCAGCGCGCTCGAAGCCAACCTCGCCGCCATCGAAGGCGGCAAGACATCGTTCGCCTTCGCTTCCGGAATGTCGGCGGTCGGCGCCATCGCCGCCCGGCTGTCGCAAGGCGACCACGTCATCGTCACTGACAATACGTACGGAGGCACCTTCAGGTTGTTCGACAAGGTGCTGACCCGGTACGGCCTGACGTTCAGCTACGTTGACACATCCAACCTGGACGAAGTTTCAAAGGCCTTCACGCCGGCGACCAAACTGGTGTTCGTCGAGACGCCGACCAACCCGGTGCTCCGGCTGTCGGATATCGCGGCGATCGCCGACCTCGCCCACAAGCACGGGGCGGTTCTCGCCGTGGACAACACGTTCGCCAGCCCGTGCCTGCAGCGCCCCATCGCGCTCGGCGCCGACCTGGTCATGCACTCGACCACCAAGTACCTGAACGGCCACAGCGACTCGATCGGCGGCGTCGTGGTCGCCATCCGCGACGAAGACATCGAGTGGCTGCGCTTCATCCAGAACTCGGCCGGCGCGATCCTCAGCCCGTTCGACTCCTGGCTGGTCCTGCGCGGCACGAAGACGCTGCCGCTCCGCATGAAGGCCCACACCGCCAACGGCCAGGCCCTGGCCGAGTTCCTCGAGAAGCACCCGAAGGTCACCCGGGTCATCTACCCGGGCCTCGATTCCCACCCGCAGCGGGCGCTGGCCAAGCGCCAGATGCCGAACGGCTGCGGCGGCATGCTCTCGTTCGAGGTGGCGTCCCTCGAGGCGGCCCGCAAGGTCCTCAACCGCTTCAAGCTCATGTCGCTCGCCGAGAGCCTCGGCGGCGTCGAGACCCTGGTCTGTCACCCCGCGTCGATGACCCACGCCTCGGTCCCGCCCGAGCGGCGGGCCAAGATCGGCCTCAGCGACGCCCTCATCCGGATTTCGGCCGGCATCGAGGACATCGCCGACCTGACCGAAGACCTCAGTCAAGCTCTTTCAGGAATTTAAGGTAGTCCTCGCTCACGGCCGTAATCGGCAGGACGATGAATTCGGGGACGTCGTAGGGGTGTAACTCCTCGATCGCCGCCTGAAGCGCCGCCACGCGGTCGCCCGTCGTCTTGATCACCAGTTGCTGCTCGGGGTCTGCTTGGATCTTCCCTTCCCACCGATAGACAGACGTGACCCCCGGAAGCACGTTGACGCAGGACGCCAGGCCCCGCTCGACCAGCGTTCTGGCCAGGCCAACGGCATCAAAGCCCGCGTCCACGGTCGTTAAAGCGACTACGGCGTCGTTCATCAACGTGATTTTCCCCTTGTACGGCCGTCAAGAATCTGTTACAACAGTTCCCGCAGTGCAAGACACGAATGAAGCGACCCTGACGCCGGCGATGGAGCCCATCGCCCCGCCCCTCAGCCGGGCGCCGATTCGTCGTCGGGCCGTCGGGCTCGAAGCCAAGGTCCGGCGCCAGAAGATCCTCCGCTACAGCCTGCTGTGCATCTCAGCCGCCTTCATGGTCAGCGCGCTCGTTGGCGACAACGGCTTGCTCTCCTCGATGCGGGCCCGACGGCAGTATGCCGCAGCTCAGCACGAATTGATCAACCTGCGTCTCGAAAACCAGCAGCTGCTCGAAGACATGCGGCGGCTGAAGGCCGATCCGACCGCGATCGAAGAAGAGGCGCGCAAGAACCTCGGCCTCATCCGCGCCGGCGAGACGCTCGTCATCGTCAAGGACAGTAAATAACAACTGCAATGGGCGATGTGGAATGTGCAATGGACATTGCACATTCCACATTGAGCATTGGCCATGTTTCTCCGGCCGGTGTCTAACTTCTCCAACAGCACAACTTGATCCACCGGCCCGGCCGGTGAGGAGGCGCCCATGGCTCGCCAATGGCAGACAGTACTGGTGTCGGTCGTCGCGCACGTCGTCGGA
>SCUN01000327.1 GCA_004297655.1 Acidobacteriota bacterium
CCAGCGTCGGCGTGCTGGTCGACGCTGGCGAAGGCCTTCTCGTAGGCCGGCAGCCAGCTCCACGCGTGATGGACGGGGCCTTCCGCTGTGCCCATGACGAGCCACAAGCGGACCGCGGCCACGAGCGACAAGCCGACCGCGGCGATCGAAAGGTAGGCGGCCGGCTTCCCCGACCGGCGCAGCGGGAACACCGCCGCGATCAGGAGAAACGACGCGACCGGCGCCAGCAGCGCGACCAGAGCGAGGATGACGGGGTCGTTGGTCATCTCAGCCCTTCAACCAATCGACGTGGTCCGCGGTCGACGTCTTGCGCGACCGGAACAAGAGGATGACGAGCGAGAGACCGAGCGCGATCTCGGCGACGGTGATGCAGATCGCGAACAGCGTGAACATCATGCCGAGCGCCGAGCCGTGGAAACGGCTGAACGCGACGAAGTTGATGTTGACGGCGTTGAGCATGAGCTCGATGCCGAGCAGGATGCCGACGGTGTTGCGGCGCGTGATGACGCCGAAGAGGCCGATGCAGAAGACCACGGCGGCGAGCGCGAGGTAGGCGCCAAGCGGCATCGCTATTCCTCCGGCCTCGCGAAATAGGTCGCGGCCAACAGGCCCGCCACCAGGAGCACCGCCAACAGCTCGAACGCCACGACGTGCTGTGTCAAGAGCGAGATCCCCATCCACTTCGTGAAGTCCGCGGTCGCCTCCGGCATCACGGCGTTCACGTCGCTCTTCCCGATGACCCTGAACAGCGCGGAGAGCAGCGCGCTCGCCAGAATCGTCCCAAGGCCGACGCGGCGGCTGACGCTCGACAGCCGCTCCCCGACCAGCTTCTCGGTGACGACGATGGCGAAGACGACGACGGTGATGACGCCGCCCGCGTAGAGCAAGACCTGCACCGACGCGAGGAACTCCGCGTCGAGCAAGAGGAAGACGCCGGCCGTGCTCACCAGGCCCAGCGCCAGCCACAGCACGGAGTGGAACAGGTTCTTCGTCAGCACGACCATGAGGCCGGCGCCGACCAGCGTGACCGCGAGAATCCAGAAACCGAGGATCTCAGGCGTCACTTTTCACTTCCTTCTTCGGCGGCTGCTGCATGTCGCGGAGCAGATTGCCCGTGGCCCAGGACGCCTCGTGCTTCTTGCCGATCGCGTGCAGCTTGTCTTTGTCGAGCAGCAGCTCGCGGCGGTCGGACGTCGCCATGTCGAACGACTTCATCATCACGATCGCGTCGGTCGGGCACACCTGCACGCAGAGCTCGCAGAACTCGCACGCGTAGAGTTCGAGCGTGAACGTCTTCGCGTAGTTGCGCTTTTCCTGCTTGTCCATCTCGACCTTGATCACGGCCGGCGGACAGATGAACTCGCACAAGCGGCAGCCGATGCAGTTCTCCTCGCCCGTCTCCTTGTCGTAGGTCAGCGCGAGCAGGCCGCGGTAGCGGTCGGGGTACGTCCGCTCGACGGTCGGATAGTGCACCGTGACCGGCTTGCGGAAGAGGTTCTTGCCCGTGATCGCCATCGCGCGCACGACGGCCGAGGCCAGCGCGAACGTGTCGGCAAAAAACCCGCGCGTGTTCGCGTTAGACACCGGCGGGGCTCCTCAGAACAATGACCGCCGCGGTCGCCAGCAACAGCGCCAGCGTCAGCGGCAGCAACAACTTCCAGGAAATGCCGAGAATTTGATCGGCACGGATGCGGATGAAGCTCCATCGCACCCACGTAAACAGCAGGAACACGAGCAGCGCTTTCAGGATGAACCACACCGGGCCGAGCCAGATCGGACCGGGGCCCGCCCACGCGCCGAGAAACAGCAGCGCGCCGAGAAACGACGTCGCCATCACGTGCCCGTATTCCGACAACTGGATGATCGCGAACTTCATGCCCGAGTACTCGACGCGGAACCCGGCGACCAGCTCCGATTCCGCTTCCAGGATGTCGAACGGCACGCGGTTCTCCGCGGCGACGCCGGCGACGATGAACGCGATGAAGGCGAGCTGGCCGATCACGGGATACGCGATGAACCAGAGGCCGCTCTGCGCCGTGGCGATATCGGT
>SCUN01000328.1 GCA_004297655.1 Acidobacteriota bacterium
CAACAACGTCGTCTCGATCCTGGACGGCATCCGCAGCGCGGTTCGCCTTGGTAGCACCGTGCGTTTCGCTCCAGGACCGGGCCGGATAGTCCAGGATCTGGTCGGCGTGCCCGCCGAACAATTCTCGACGGATGCCGGCGGCCGGCGAGTACCGGGACTGAGCGCCGAGTACTTCGACAACAACCGCCTGAGCGGTGCGCCAAGGCTCACGCGCATCGATCCGCGCGCAGATTTCCGGTGGACGCTGAATTCGCCGGGGCGCGGCATTCCCTTCGATTGGTACTCCGCGCGATGGACGACGACGCTGACTGCGGCGGCGAGTGGCGTGCGGCGGATCGCGATCGAGGGCAACGACGGGTACCGCCTCTGGATCGACGACCGGCTCGTCATCGACAACTGGGTGAAGCGCTCCTACGGCACGCGCGAGGCGGCAGTTGATCTCGCGCCGGGATCGACGCATGCATTGCGCCTCGAGTATTTCGAGAGCACGGGCAACGCGCGATTGAAGCTCCTTTGGGACGCCGGCGCGACGCACTCCCGCACCGCGGCCGCAGTGGCCATCGACAACGCGGCGGCCCTGGCCACCGACAGCGACGTCGCGATCGTCGTCGCGGGCCTCGAAGAAGGCGAATTCCGCGATCGATCGACACTCGCGCTGCCCGGCGCTCAGGAGGAACTGATCCGTCGCGTCGCGGCGACGGGCACGCCGGTCGTCGTCGTGCTTGTCGGCGGCAGCGCCGTCACGATGTCGAACTGGATCGATCGCGTCGACGCGGTGCTCGATGTCTGGTATCCGGGCGAGCAGGGCGGACACGCGGTCGCCGATGTGCTCTTCGGCGAGTACAACCCGTCCGGGCGTCTTCCGATCACATTTGCGATGAGCGACGGTCAACTCCCGCTGTCCTACAACCACAAGCCGACCGGCCGCGGCGACGACTACCTCGATCTCACAGGCATGGCGCTCTTCCCCTTCGGGTACGGGTTGAGCTACACGACGTTCGAGTATTCAGACCTGGCGATCGAGCCCGTGGAGATCGGCGCCGCCGACACGGCGACCGTTCGATGCACGGTCAGAAACACCGGCGACAGAAGCGGCGAGGAGGTCGCGCAGCTGTATATCCGCGACGTCATCGCCTCGCTCGCCCGGCCGGTGATCGAGCTCAAGGGGTTTCAGCGCGTGTCGCTGCTGCCCGGCGAATCGCGCACGCTCAGCTTCACGCTCGGCCGCGATCAGCTAAAGATGCTCGACGAGAAGATGCAGTGGATCGTCGAGCCCGGCGAGTTCCGCGTGATGATCGGGTCATCGTCGAAAGACATTCGGCTGCGCGGTACACTGACACTGCGATGAAACACTTTCTGCTCGTTTACGATCTTGCTGACGACTACCTGACCCGCCGGGCGGAGTTTCGCGAGGCGCATCTCAATATGGCGTGGGGCGCTCACGCGCAGGGCGACCTGGTCATCGGCGGCGCGTTCACCGATCCTGCCGATACGGCGCTCCTGCTCTTCAAGGGCGAATCGAAAGAGGTCGCCGAGCGGTTTGCGAAGAGCGATCCGTACGTGACGAACGGCCTTGTGAAGAGCTGGCGCGTCCGCGAGTGGAATACCGTCGCCGGCGCGATGGCGATCAATCCGATCAAGCCGGGCTAGAATCGCCCCATATGACGCGCATCTCTCTGACGTTTGCCCTCAGCGCGGTAATCACACTCGGGTCCGCGCTCGGCGCGGTGCAGACCGGAGCGCAGTCCGTTCAGTACCGGTCGGCCGCCGGTGTCGAATACCGGTCGCTGCCCGATACCGAGGCGTTGACGCAGGCGAAAGCGGCCCTCGCCGCCGAGCCGCGCAATGTGGCTCGCATCATCGACCTCGGCGTGGCGCAGTCCGGTGCGCGGCAGTTTCGTGAAGCGATCGCCACGTTCACGCGGGGTCTCGAGATCGAGCCGAACAACGCCCTGCTGCTGCGGTGGCGCGGACACCGATATTTGTCAGTCCGCGAATTCGACAAGGCGTACGCCGATCTCACGCGCGGCAGCACGATCGACGGCTCGATCTACGGCATCTGGTATCACCTCGGCATCGTGCAGTTCGTCCGTGGAGATTTTTCGGGGGCCGCCGCGTCGTTCACGCGCGCGCAGCCCATCGCGCCGGATCCGGGCGAGCTCGCCGGTTCCACCGACTGGCTCTGGATGTCGCTCAGCCGGGCCGGCCGAAGTGCGGAGGCGAAGGCAATGCTCGATCGCAAGCCTGAGTCTCGATTGCCGCCGATCGACAACGCCTATTCGCGGCGCCTGAAGCTTTATCGCGGTGAAATCGGACCGGACGCCGTGATCACGCCGGCAGACACCGACGAAGTGCAAATCGCCACGCTGGCATTTGGTCTGGGCAATTGGCACCTCGTCCGTGGCGACAAGGCGCAGGCGCGCGCCGCATTTGAGCGCGCAGTCAACGCGAGCGGCGGATGGCCCGGATTCGGATTCATCCTCTCCGAAGTGGAATTGAAACGGATCCGTTAGACGTCGAGCTCTTCCGCGGCTTCGGCGTGCTCCATGATGAACTTGAATCGCGCGGCCGGGTCCTTGCCCATCAGCTCGTTGATGACGCGATCGGTCGCGATCTGATCGTCGATCGAGACCCGCAGTAACCGCCGCGTCCGCGGGTTGAGCGTCGTCTCCCACAGCACTTTCGGCATCATCTCGCCGAGGCCCTTGAACCTCGTGATCTCGACTTTGCCCTTCCCCGCCGCGCGTTTGACGAGGTCGTCTTTCTGCCGATCGTCGAGCGCCCAGTGGGTTTCCTTGCCGACGTCCACGCGGTACAGCGGCGGCTGGGCGAGGTACACCTTGCCGTTGGTGATGAGCGCCGGCATGTGCCGGTAGATGAACGTCATCAACAGCGTCGCGATGTGATTGCCGTCTGAATCGGCGTCCGCGAGGATGATGATCTTGCCGTAGCGGAGCTTCGCCAGCTCGAAGCCCTTGCCGATGCCACAGCCGAGCGCGGTGACGAGATCGGCGAGTTCCTTGTTCTCGAGCACTTTGTTGATCGACGCGCTCTCGGCGTTGAGCACCTTGCCGCGCAGCGGCAAGATCGCCTGCCGCGCACGATCCCGGCCCTGCTTCGCCGACCCGCCGGCCGAGTCGCCCTCGACGATGAAGATCTCGCTGTCGTCGCGGCCCGAGGAATTGCAGTCGCTGAGCTTGCCGGGCAGCGTGAGCCGCGACGAGGTCGCGCTCTTGCGCGTGACCTCGGACGCCGCGGCGCGGCTCGCCTCGCGCGCGCGCGCCGACAGGATGATGCGGGCGACGATCGCGTTCGCGACCGTCGTGTTCTGGTTCAGCCAGTGCTCGATCGCCGGACGCACCATCGAGTCCACGATGTTGGTGACTTCCGGGTTGTTGAGGCGTTCCTTGGTCTGTCCCTGGAACTGCGGCTCCTTGATGAAGATGCTGAGGACGCCGGTCATGCCCTCGCGGATGTCTTCGGCGGTGAGCGTCACGCCCTTCGGCGACAGGTTGTGCGTGTCGATGAAATTGCGCATCGCCTTGCCGAGGCCGGAGCGCAGGCCGCCCTCGTGCGTGCCGCCCGATGCGGTCGGGATGCCGTTGACGTAGCTCCGCAGATGCTCGTCGGTGCTCTCGGTCCACTGCAGCACGACGTCGAGCTTGAGGCCGGACTCGTCGTGCTCCTTCGTCAGCGCGAACGGCGCGTCGTGCACCGGCTTGGCGCTGCGCTCGACGAGGATCTTCTTCAGGTAGTCGGCGATGCCTTCGGAATGCTCGAAGACTTCCTTCTTCGGTTCGTCACCCGTCGCGGCCTCGTTCTCGAACGTGACCTTGACGCCCTTGTGCAGGTAGCTCGCGACTTCCAGGCGCTCGCTGATGATCTTCGCGTCGAAGTGGACCTTCGGGAAGATCGTGGGATCCGGCTTGAAGAAGACGGTCGTGCCGGTGCCACGCGCGGCGCCGAGCTTGCGTACCCCGCCGATCGGATTGCCCTGCTTGTACTTCTGTTCCCAAGTCGAGCCGTCGCGTTTGACGGTCGCGATGAGCTCGCGCGACAGGGCGTTGACGACCGAGGCGCCGACGCCGTGCAGGCCGCCGGCCGTCTTGTAGTTCTGCCCTTCGAATTTTCCGCCGGCGTGCAGCGTCGTGAAGATCACTTCGAGCGCGCTGGTCTTGGTCTGCGGGTGCTTATCCACCGGAATGCCGCGGCCATCGTCTTCGATCGTGATCGACGAGCCGTCCTTGTGCAGCGTCACGTAGATGTTGGACGCATGCCCGTTCATCGCCTCGTCAACGGAGTTGTCGAGGATTTCCCAGACGAGGTGGTGAAGCCCGGTGGACCCCACGCCGCCGATGTACATGCCCGGCCGGCGGCGGACCGGCTCGAGGCCCTCGAGGACCGTGATGTCTTTGGCGGTATACGAAGCCACGGTCAGATTCTAGTACGGGTGAGCGGGTGCGCAGGTGAGGAGGTGAGGGGGTGATCGGGTGAGGGGGTGCGACAGGTGAGCCGGTGCCAGCACCTCCTCACCCGTCGCACCTCCTCACCCGATCACCCCCTCACCCCCTCACCAACTCACCCGCTCACCTGCGACGAAGAAGTTCCCTGCCCGTGTAGTAGCGACCGTTGATGACGGCGGCGACGATGGCGTCGGCGTCGGGGATTTGGCCGGGGCGGATGCGCGAGGGGTTGCCGCGCAGGATGACGAGGTCGCCGGGATCGCCGGGTGACATCTGGCCGACCCACACGTGACGAAGGCCATCCATCGGGGTTGGCGCCGTGCGATCGAAGGTCGCGGCCGCGACGTAGAGGCCGCTCACATCTATTTCGTGCGCCCCTGAAGGCGTGGCGTCGCCGCTGTTCAGGAGCGACACCGCCGTAATCCGTCCGCCGGCGACGGCGACGAAGCGGATCGTCTGATCGGTGCCGTTGCCGCTCACGATCCGTCCGTACTTCAGCGCGATCGGCCCGCCCGGACGAGCGAAGGTACACGACCTCGACAGAAAGACGAGGCCGAAGGCGACGCACAGCGTGAGAGTGATGACGCGGGCCATCAGTCATTTCGACAGGACGACCCAGCCGCCTTCGTCGAAGCGGCGGATGTAGCCCTGCGTCAAGTATCGGTCCACCTCCGCGCGCACCGCTGCGCCGTCCGCGAGCGGCCAGGACGACACCAACTCGGGCGCGGCAATCACGACGTCCGGCGACCGATTGCCCTGCGACGCGCCGCCAAGGATGTACATCCGCTCGCGGTGCCGAATGTGCGGAACGATCGCCGACTGCGCCGCGACCGATGCCTCGTCCGGGATCATCGCCAACGCCCGATCGGCGATGCTCGCAAACGGAACCGCTTCATAGAACGCCGGCGAGAACAACTTCCAGACGGGCTGTCGCCCCGGCAGAAACGCCGAGAGCAACAGGCACAACCCCGCAATCCCCAATCCCACGCTCTTCAATCCCACGCTCTTCAATCCCACACTTCTCAATCCCACACTTCTCAATTTCGCGAGCCCATCTCCCGCGGCCATCGCCACGATCGGCGCGACCGGAAGCGAGTAGTGAAATGACGTACCCCAATGATTAGGGCTCGCCGAGAGAAACCGTTCGAGGGCGAGCGGCACGAGCAACAGCGCGTACGAGGAGCGCAGCGGAAGGAACACGAACGGCAGCAACCACAGCAAGAGCGTATTGAGTTTTGTGGGATTGATAATTGTCGGGATTGAGGTGAGCGGGTGCGCCGCGATCTGGCTGAAGGCGCTGCCGACGGAGTACGACCCGTGGTCGCTGAGCGACGGGATGATGACCTTCACCACAGCCACGAACCACACCAGCGCCAGAACCGCGACAACCGCTGAGGTCACCCGCGCCCGGCTCGTCGAGCGCCAGGCCGCAAGCGCCGCGGCGGCCGCCACGAGCGGAATCTGATCTTCTTTCACGAGGCACAGCAGGAGCGCGGGCCACACGTAGCCGGCGGGCTTCAGCCCGCCGGTCCCTCGATCGATCGCCAGCAACATCCACGCGATCAGCACGGGCGCGAACATCAACTCGTGCACGTCGAACTGCACGCCACGCTGCAGTCCCCAGAAGAGCGCGTAAGCGATCGCGAGCAGCGCCGCCTCCGTTTTGGGCAACCGCCGTTCGAGAAACAACCACACCAACGGGATCGACGCCGCGACGATAACGCCCTGCGCGACGATCAGCGTGTCGGGTGAGGGCCGGAGCCAATAGAGCGGCGCGAGGAGCATCCAGATCGGCGAGAAATGATCGCCGAACATGTTGGAGAGGCCATGAATACTGCTCGCCGGCGCCTCAAAGCGACTGAGATGCCAGACCATCTGATCGAAGATGCCGAGGTCGTAGGCGCTCGAACCGAAATGCCAGTGCCGCACCAGGCCGATCGCGGAATAGGCGGAGGCCGCGAGCGCAGCGACAACGAGCTTCAATCTCACTTCAGATACCGATCGAAGAATCCCACGACGCGCTTTTCAAATTCATCGGGCACGAGTGTCAAGAACTGGCCGTGGCCAACCGCGGGTTCGTACCAGAACTCCTTTGGTTGCCGGGCGGCATCAAACAACAGCTGCCCGCTCTTCACCGACACGACGCGGTCGCTACCGCCCTGCATCACGAGCACCGGTCTCGGGCTGATCCGGCCAATCCACTTCTTGGCGTCGACATCGCTCGCCCGGAAGCCGCCTTCGCGCTCGGCCCAGAGGCGGATCATCGGCCCGAACGGAAATGAGGGCAAGCCGGTGAAGAACTTCACGCTGGTATCGATCGTGTCATCGAGCGACGAGAACGAACTGTCGGCGACCAGCACTTTCACGTCCTCATGCGATGCGGTGTACTGAATCGCCAGCGACCCGCCCATCGACACGCCGAACATGCCGACCTTTGCGGGATCGACGCCGGGTTTGGATTCGGCGATCCGGGCCCAGGCTTCCATGTCGGGCATCTCGCGCTGCCCGATGGAGATCATCTCGCCGCCGCTGCGATCGTGCGCGCGGACGCACATCAACATCACCTGATAGCCGCGCCGATGAAACAGCGCGGCGACGTTCAGCATCGATTGGAGCCGGTCCTTGTAGCCGTGCTGCACGAGAATAAGGCGCGGGCTGTCGGCGGGAATGAACCATCCGCGCAACTCGGTGCCGTCGGCAGATTTCGTGGTGATGTCTTCGAACGCGAGGCCGCGATCTTGCGGCGTTTGCTCCGATACCGCGCGCGTGGCCACCGGGTTGGTGAGCAGTCGATGCGCTTCTCTCTTCGTGAGTGCGCCGGCAACGAGGGCGACCGCCACCAGCACGAGGGCCGAGCTCCAGAGAACTACGCGTTTCGCTCGGGACATCGAGGCATCAAGTTTACGCTTGACCTTTAAATAACTATGTGGTTATCTAACCATATAGATATATGCAGCCAGACTCTCTAAGTGCCACATTCGCAGCACTTTCCGACCCAACCCGCCGGGCGATTCTCGCGCGCCTGGCGTCCGGCGCCGCCTCGGTCAAGGACCTGTCCGCGCCGTTCGAAATGAGCGGCCCGGCCGTGTCGAAGCACCTGCGAGTGCTCGAACGCGCGGGGCTGATCGAACGCGGGCGGCAGGCGCAATGGCGGCCGCGCACGCTCAACGCCTCACCCATCAAGGAAGTCGCCCAGTGGGCGAATGGCTTCCGGCGCTTCTGGGACGCCAACTTCAACCGGCTCGACAACTACATTGAGACCCTCGACAAATGACCACGATTCCCAAGCCTGGCATCACCGAGTACTCCACGCCGAGCGACGTCGAAGTCCTCGTCATCCGGCTCGTCAACGTGCGACGACCGCTCGCGTGGGATCTCTGGACAAATCCCAAACACATGCAGAAGTGGCTCCTCGGCCCGGACGGCTGGACGATGCCGGTCTGCGAAGTGGACCTGCGGCCCGGCGGCGCCTGGAAGATGACGTGGCGTAAGGACAGCGGAACAGAAATGACGATGACCGGCGAGTACCTCGAAGTCGATCCGCCCCGCCGCGTCGTCTCCACCGAACGCTGGGGGCCGGAGTGGCCGGTGACCGTGAACACCGTCGAGTTCACCGAATCCGGCGAGCAGACCGTTCTGACCCTGACCATGAAGTACCCGTCGAAGGCGGCGCGCGACAAGGCGCTCGCCACCGGCATGAAGGGCGGCATGGATGTGAGCTTCGATCGTCTCGACAAACTGGTCGGTTCGCTCGCATGAGCGCGGGGACGGCCGGCCAGGTTCGCGAGATCCTGGCGTTCCTGGAACGTCGCGGCACGAAGCGCAACCGTGAGGGCATGGCGCGCTACGCCATCGTCGCGAAGAACGTGCTGGGTGTTTCGGTCGGCGATCTTCGCACGCGCGCGAAGACGCTCGGCCGGGATCACGCGCTCGCGCTGGCGCTCTGGCAGACGAACGTCTATGAAGCCCGCATGCTCGCGGGCTTCGTGGACGAGCCCGATCGCGTGACGCCGGCGCAGATGGACCGCTGGGCCCGCGATTTCGACAACTGGGCCATCTGCGATCACTCCTGCTTTCACCTCTTCGACAAGACCCCGCACGCCTGGACGAAGATTCGCCAATGGAGCGCGCGCCGCGAGGAATTTGTGCGGCGCGCGGCGTTCGCGTTGCTGGCGTCGGTCGCGCTCCACGACAAGACCGCGCCGGACGAGCCGTTCGTCAGCGCGCTGACGCTCATCGAGCGCGCGTCGACCGACGAACGCAACTTCGTGAAGAAGGGCGTGAACTGGGCCCTGCGTGGCATCGGCCGGCGCAACCCGCGCCTCAAAGCACGGGCGTTGGCGTTGTCGCGGAAGCTCGCGGCATCGGCGAACCCGACGCAACGATGGATCGGCAAGGACGCCCTGCGCGATCTCTCGCGCTAACCGCTAGACCTTCCGGATCTCGAGGTAGGCGACGCAGCCCGATGGATCGGCGAACACGCGCTGCTGCTTGATCAGCGCCGGATCGATCTCCGACGACAGCGACGCGACCTCGTCGTGATCGCGGTAGATCAGCCACCAATCCATGAACGCTTCCATCCATCCGCGTTCCCACATGCGCACGAAGTTGGCGACGATGAGCGTGCCGCGGGGCTGGAGACCATCGAACAGCCGCTTCGTGAGGCGGCGGGCAAACGGGTCCGCGAGATAGTCGTAAAGCCCCGCCGCATAGATGAGGTCCATGCCCTCGACGCGTGCTTTGCCGGTGACGAGGTCGCGCACGGAGCCCTGCACCGGCCGCACGCCGAACGCCGACTGATCGGAGGCGACGACGTCGAGGCTGTCGGGATCGTGGTCGAAGGCGATGACGTCGCCGAGCCCGCCCTGGCGCACCGCAAGCGAGCGCAGGCCCTCGCGGAAATGTCCGCACGCGATGGAGGCCACGCGCGCGCCCGGCCGTTCGGCCGCGAGCATGTCAATGCGTTTCGCGAAGTACTCGCGCCGCCATCGCACGCTGCGAAATCCTTCGCTCTCGCGCCGCATCCACTGCAGCATCGCCCGCCCGCTCGGCGACGTGCCGTCGGGCGCCGGCGCGCTGCCGTAGATGTAGTCGAGGAGCACGGCGTCGCCGGCGTAGCCGCGCGGTTTCCGGTACCCGCGGTCGGTGTACGGACACTGGTGCGCGAGCGCGCGCCACGCGTCAAGCGCGCCCGACGAGGTCAGCGCGCGCCACTCATCCGCCGGCATCGACGTGCGGGTGTGCGTGAGCGCGGCGGCGATCGCGACCATGCCTGGCGACACGTCGCCGGTGCGGAGCGACGCCTGCCATCGATCGGCGGCGCCGGCGAGCGGTTCAGAGAGTGAATTCATGGCCGAATGCCACCTCGAATTGAAAAGCGCGCGCGGTACGCGCCGCCTCCATGCGGTCGGCGATCTTCGTGAGGCGCGCCGGGATCCCCATGATCCGGTCGCGCGCCGCCCTGCCGCGATCGGTCGAGGGCGTTCGATTGCCGATCGCCCAGAAGCGAATCAACTCCTGCACGAGGTCGTGGTAGTGCCGCAGCGTGTAGATACCCGCGCGTGACGCGGTCTCGGCCAGATCGCGGTACTGCGGCATCGAACCGCCGGGCATCGCCATCAGCGGCATGATCGCCGCCGCCGACTCGAGGGCGTCGTCCACATCTGCGTCGAGCACGCCGGCAAACACCGCGCGATAGAACGCGTAGTGGCGCGCTTCGTCGCGGGCGACGGTTTTGAGGAATCCGCCCAGCACCGGCTCGTACTGCCCCGCGATCGCCGCGGTCTGCTGGTGCGCGATCTGCGTGGCGCGCTCCTGCAATGACGTGTACACGAACACGCGAAACGGATCGCCGTCCCAGCCGTCGTCCCAGCCGTTTCTGAGAAACGCAAACTGCATTCTGTCGAGCGCGATTTCATCGACGATGCCGGTGAGGCTGGCGTAGTCGCGCATGACGTGACCGTGGCGGTCTTCCTCGGCCGTCCAGCGGTGCGCCCAGCTGAGGAACGCTGACGCCGCGGGCAGCATGTTCGTCAGCGCCTGATGAAACAGCGGCAGACCTTCTTCGGTGACGATGTTCAGCGCGAGGCAGGCGCGAACGGCCGGCGGAATTCCCTTGGAGCGGCGCTGCATTTCCGCGAGGCGGCCGGCATCTTCCGGCAGGTACGCGCGCGGCAGCTCGGCGCTCGGCCACCACTCCTCCGCCTTGGCCTCGTGCTGGCGGGCCAGCCCGGCGACCAGCGGTTCGATCGAGCGGAGCACTTCCGCGCGTCGTGCGTCATTCACATCGCATGAGACGGACGTCCGCCGGGGATTCCAGCCGTTATGCGATCTGCTGCGCCAGCCAGTCCTGGAAAGTCGTCGGGGCCAGCGTCGCGCCGGGTCCCGGCAGGAACCACTCGCCGGCAGACTCGACGCCGAAGAGACCGCTCCGCCAACTGGGAATGAGCGTCACCGATTCGCCGCGCGCCACGATGTAGCGGCGCACCATGTCCACGAGGTCTTCCGGCCCGGGCCCAGCGAGATCGAGCGCGCCTTGTGGCGCGCCGGCGCCGAGGCCCGCCAGGGCATCGGCGACATCTGACGCCGCGACGGGTTGCAGCAGGAGCGGCGGGATCATCGCCGTGCCGCCCTTCCGCGTCCACGACAGCGTCTGCGGCGCGAATTCGTGGAACTGCGTCGCGCGCTGAATGGTCCACGGGACGCCGCCGGCTTTCACCAGCGCTTCCTGCGCGCGCTTGCCTTCGTAGTGCGGGCTGCCGGTCAGCCGATCGACGCCGACGATCGACAGGAGCACATGGTGCTTCACACCGGCGCGGCGCTCGGCCGCCAGCAGGTTCGTCGTCAATCCGCCGAACAGGCGCCGCGCCTCGTCGGGCGATGTCGTTCTGGCGTTGGTGACGTCGATGACGGCGTCGACGCCTTCGAGCGCCACATCGAGCCCGGCGCCGGACGAGAGGTCCACGCCGTGCGAACGTGAGAGGACCTTGGCGTCGTGGCCGCGCCGCCCGAGCGCCGAGACAACCAGACGCCCGACCATGCCCGTGCCGCCGGCCACCACGATGCGCATGTCAGTCCTCGAAATCCCGCGGCGGCGCCAACGCTGCGACCAGCAGGAGACCGAAGACGACGCAGGTGATGGCCCAGGGACGCACGTGATCGCCGGACCAGAGCCCGGCCACGAGGAGCGGCAGCGGCCGATGCAGCATCGGCGTCATCACGCCGAGCACCATCGCCACGATACCGATGGTACGAACGGTTCGCGGCAGTCGCGAGTCCCGGGCCGCCCGAAAGACGACGAGGCCGACCATCACGCGCAGGGCGCCGGCCAGATAAACCCGATTCGCAACCTGGAAATACGCGGCGGCGGCGAGAAACGTCTCCGGCGCGGCGAGCCCGAGCGTGCCGAGTCCCGTCACGATGATCGCGAGAAGC
>SCUN01000041.1 GCA_004297655.1 Acidobacteriota bacterium
CGCGTTCGCTTCGTACTGTTGATGCGGTGGATGCACTTTGAAGGCCCTGACGCCGCGATCGACGAGCCGCAGCGCTTCCTCGGCGACATCCTCGGTGAACCCCGGATGCACCGAGCCGAACGCGAGCAGGCGATCCGGCGCGACCGACGCGTACTTCAGCATCCAGTCGTTGCATTCGTGCGTGAAGCCCATGAGGTCCGGGCTCACGTAGTTGATGAGGCCGACTTTCTCGATGCCGTCGGCGTCCATCTGCGCCAGCAGGAGCCTGGGATCATCGGCGAGCGCTTCCAGCCGCGCGCGTTCCTTCTTGCCCTTCCAGAACGTCTCGCGGACGTCCGGCTTCATCATGTGAAACGGCTGAATATGGATGTGAACGTCAACGACCGGGACCATCTAGTTCAGGTCCACCCACACACTCTTCAACTGCGTGTAGTAGTCGAGCGCGTGCATGCCCATCTCTCGGCCGAAGCCGCTCTGCTTGTAGCCGCCGAACGAGACCGCGGTGTCGTAGACGTTGTAGGTGTTCACCCAGACCGTGCCGGCCTTGAGCTTTGACGCGACGTAGTGCGCCTTCTTCACGTCCTTCGTCCAGAGACCAGCGGCCAGGCCGTAGATCGTGCCGTTCGCCTTCGCGATGGCGTCTTCGACGTCCGCGAACTCGATGCAGGCGAGGACCGGTCCGAAGATCTCTTCTTTCGCGATCGTCATGTCGGTCGTGACGTTGCCAAACACGGTCGGCTGCAGGAAGTAGCCCTTGCCCGTGCCGATGTCCGCGCGCTGGCCGCCGGCGACGAGCGCGGCGCCTTCCTTCTTCGCCGTCTCGATGTAGCCGAGCACCCGTTCGAAGTGCGCCTTCGACGACAGCGCGCCGAATCGCGTCTTCGGGTCCATCGGGTCGCCGACGCTCATCTTCTTCGCGCGCGCGGCGAGCTTGTCCATGAACTCGTCCTTGATCGACGCCTCGACGAGCAGCCGCGATCCGGCCGCGCAGACTTCGCCCTTGCCGTAGAAAATGCCGACCGTGGCGCCGCGCACCGCCGCGTCGATGTCCGCGTCCGCGAACACGATGTTCGGCGACTTGCCCCCGAGCTCGAGCGTGACGTGCTTGATCGTCTCCGCCGCGCTCCGCATGATGCCCTTGCCCGTCGACGTGTCGCCGGTGAACGCGATCTTGTCGATGCCGGGGTGTTCGACGATGGCTTGACCGGTCGTGCTGCCGCTGCCGGTGATGACGTTCAGCACGCCGGGCGGGAACCCGACTTCGAGCGCGAGGCGCCCGAGTTCGAGCGCCGTGAGCGGCGTCTGGCTGGCGGGCTTCAGGATGACGGTGTTACCCATCGCCAGCGCCGGCGCCACTTTCCACACGGCCAGCATCAGCGGGAAGTTCCACGGGACGATCGCCGCGACGACTCCGAGCGGCTCGCGGCGCGTGTAGACGAGCGCGTTGCCCTTCACGGGCACCGTCTCTCCGTGGACCTTGTCGGCCCAGCCCGCGTAGTACTGCAGACACTCCACCGACGCCGGAATCTCGATCTGCCGGGACTCGAAGATCGGTTTGCCGTTGTGCTGGGTTTCGAGCGTCGCGATCGCGTCAGCCTGCTCCATCAGCTTTTCGCCGAGCTTCCAGAGCAGACGGCCCCGCTCGCGCGCCGAGACCTTGGCCCAGGGCCCTTCGAACGCCGCGCGCGCCGATTGCACCGCCGCGTCGACGTCTTCCTTCGTCGCGTTCGCGACTTCGGCGATCACTTCTTCAGTGGCGGGGTTCACGACCGGAATCGGCTTTCCGCCGCCGTCGCGCCACTCGCCATTAATCAGGAGCTGCTTCCTTCCGAGGATCATCTGCGCCCTTTCACCATGAAGGCCTGAAGACATGAAGATTTTTCCACAAAGGCTTCATGCCTTCATGTCTTCATGGTGGATTACTTACCCTTGAACTCCGGCTTGCGCTTTTCCAGATTCGCCGCGATGCCTTCCTTCGCGTCGCTGCTCTCGAAGAGCAGCTGCTGCATCTCGCGTTCCATCGCGAGGCCTTCGCTGAACCCGGCCTCGAGGCCCGACTGGAGCGCGCGCTTGATGCGGCCGACCGCCTTGCTCGCCTTGTTGGGCGGCACGAACTGGGCCGCGTAGTCCAGGATCGCGTCGCGGAAGGACCGGCCTTTCATCTGGTGATCATCCCAAACGTCATTCACCAGTCCGACCGTCTTCGCGTCGTCCATCGACATCAGCGAGCCGTGGACCATCAGCTCCATCGCTTTCGACTTGCCCAGCAGCCGGCCGAGCCGCTGCGTGCCGCCGGTGCCCGGCAGCACGCCGAGCGCGACCTCCGGCAACCCGATCTTGCCGGCATCCTTCTTCGCGATGCGCAGATCCGCGGCCAGGGCGACCTCGAGTCCGCCGCCTACCGTGTGGCCGTTCAGCGCGGCGATGACGAGCTTCGGCGTCTGCTCGAGGCGATTCAACGTCTCGTTCGCGTGCAGGCAGAAGTAGTACTTGAACTCCGGCGTCGCCTCTTTGAGCATCGCGATGTTCGCGCCGGCGCAGAAGAACTTCTCGCCGGCGCCGATGAGCACGATCACGTGCACGTCGTTGTTCATGCGCGCGTCGAGAATCGCGGCGTCGAGCTCGCGCATCATCTCGTACGAGTACGTGTTGGCCGGCGGATCTGATAGCGTCAGCTCCGCGACGCCGCGCGCGATAGTGGTCGTGATCTTCACGCTTCCGTCCGCACGTATTCGAAATCGATCGGCCGCCCCTTGATGCCGCGCGCGGGCGGCACGATGTAGTTGGCGAATTTGCCCGGCTCGTAGACGGGCGCATTCATGATGCTCAGCAGGTAGGCCTTGTCGGCAGGCGTCGGCAGCCACTCGTGCTTGCGGCGGGCCCAGTCTTCCTTCGTGAGGTAGTGTCCCTCGGGATCGAAGTGCACATCCGCGTACTGGCCGATGCCGCGGTTGAACTTGCGGTCCGGCAGCTTCAACCGGTCCGACAGGCCGTACTTCTCGAGCACCTTGTTCCAGCGGATCACGCCGCTCTGGCAATCGTCGACGTACCAGTCGCGCAGCACTTCGTTCATGGCGTTGCGCATCGGCACGTCGATCTTCCGAACCTCGCCGTTCTCGACGGCTTCGAGCTTGTAGATGTCCTCGACCACGCGGTGTTCGGACCACTTGTCTTCTTCGGCGCGCCCCTTGAGGCCGTTGGCGAAGTACGCCGCGGCGTTCGTCGAGATCTCGTTGCCGTGCAGATCGAGGCTCAGCGAGAACCAGAGATTGATGTGCTTCTGAATGGTCGGCAGGTCGATGCCGCCGAGCTTGCGCACGTCGCCGGAGAATCCGATCTCTTCGCTCCGCATCAACTGCGCGGTGCGCTCGACGATCCGCTGCACGCCCGTGTCGCCGACGAACATGTGATGCGCTTCCTCGGTCAGCATGAACCGCGTCGTCCTCGACAGCGGATCGAGCGAGCTCTCCGAGAGCGACAGCAACTGCGACTTGCCGTCGCGGTCGGTGAACATCGTGAACATGAAGAAGTCGAGCCACGTGTCGATGGGCTCGTTGAACGCGTCGAGGATGCGCGGCTTGTCGCGGTTGCCGCTCTGGCGCGCGAGGAGGTCCTCGGCTTCGTCGCGGCCGTCGCGGCCGAAGTACGAATGCAGCAGATAGACCATCGCCCAGAGGTGACGGCCTTCTTCGACGTTCACCTGGAAGAGATTGCGCAGGTCGTAGAGGCTCGGACACCGATGGCCGAGCCAGCGCTGCTGCTCGACGCTCGCGGGCTCCGTGTCGCCCTGCGTCACGATCAGGCGGCGGAGCTGGTTGCGGAATTCGCCCGGCACTTCCTGCCACACCGGCTGGCCGTAGAAATCGCCGAACCCGATCGTGCGGTTGATCACCGGATCGGCGAGAAAGATCCCCCACCGATACTCGGGCAGCTTCACGTACTCGAAGTGCGCCCAGCCGGCGGCGTCCACGCTGATCGCCGTGCGGACGTACACCTGGTGGTAATGCTGGAACCCCTGCGGGCCCATGTCCTTCCACCACTGGATGTAAGCCGGCTGCCAGTGTTCGAGCGCCCGCTGCAGGCGCTTGTTCATGTGCAGGTCGACGTTATTCGGGATCTTCTCGGAGGAAATCATCAGCCTTCATGTCTCCATGTCTTCATGGTGGAGCTCTTAGGTTCTGCCGAAATCAAATTCCGCCCGATCCGACGTGCCGTACGACGTGAGCGCGCCCTTCGGTCCGACGGCGTTCGGCCGCTGGAAGATCCAGTTTTGCCACGCCGTCAGCCGTCCGAAGATCTTCGTCTCCATCGTCTCCGGGCCGACGAAGCGGAGGTTCGCTTCCATGCCCGTCAGCGCGTCGGGCGAGAGCGTCGTCCGGCTTTCGACCGCCATGCGAACTTCGTCGTCCCAGTCGATCGCGTCGGGCGCGACGGTCACGAGCGCGGCCTCGGTCGCTTCGGCCGGATCGAACGGACCGGCGTGCGCCAGCGCCTCTTCGACCTTCTCCGGCTCGCCGTAAAACCGGGCTTCGAGCCGGGTGATGCCGTTGCTCATCGGGTACTTGCCCGCGTTCATCGGCGAGAGCTGGATCCGGTTGGTCTGGTCGTCGTCATCCAGCATGTAGGAGCGGTCGGCGGCGAGCGCCAGTTCGAACAGCGTGCCCGCGAACGCGTTGCCCGGCTCGATGATCGCGAAGAAGCTACGGGCCGAGAGGTCCACGCGCTTGAGCGCGCGCTTGATGAAGTGGATGGTCTCGCGCACGAACCAGTTCGCTTCGTGCTTGAGCAGCACCGCGTCGGCATCCATCACGAGCGACGGATCGCCTTCGGCCTTGAGCACGACCGTCCCGACCTCGGGTTCGTTCACGCGCAACCGCAGAATCGCGTCGTCGAGCTCACGGAACACGCGCAGCGGCCAGAACTGGTCGCCGGCCTTGAGGATCGCGTCCACGTCCTGCTCCACTTTCTGCTGCGGCGCGCGGACGATGATGGTGGCGACGCGCTTGGCGCGATCGACCTGGTAGGACACCGAGGAGTACTCGACGCTGCCATCGTCGGAGACTCTGGCGTTGAGCGGGTTGAGCGCGACGCCGGGCCCGGACGCCGGACGGTCCGACTGCTTCGCGAGCTCGAGTGCGCGCTGTCTCACCGAGTCTTTGAACTTGCTCGCGGGATAGACGGCGTCAACGAGACGCCACTCGACGGCGCGTTTTCCTTTCACGCCCTCGGCGAGCGTGCCGAAGATGTCGGCGAGGTCGCGCCGGACCTTGCGCTTGTCGACCACGCGCGTCAGGCCGCCCGTGCCGGGCAGCACCGCGAGGAGCGCCGTCTCCGGCAGGCTCACCGCCGAATTCGAATCGTCCACGAGCACGATCTCGTCGCAGGCCAGGGCCAGTTCGTAGCCGCCGCCGGCACAGATGCCGTTGAGCGCCGCCAGAAACTTGATGCCGGAGTTCGCGCTCGCGTCTTCGATGCCGAGGCGCGTCTCGTTCGTGAACTTGCAGAAGTTCACCTTCCAGGCGTGCGTGGAGCCGCGCAGCATGAAGATGTTGGCGCCCGCGCAGAAGATCCGTTCCTTCAGGCTCGTGATGACGACCGTGTGCGTCTCGGGGTGTTCGAAGCGCAGCCGCTGGATCGCGTCGGCCAACTCGATGTCGACGCCGAGGTCGTAGGAGTTCAGCTTGAGCTTGTAGTCGCTCGACAGGCCCGCGTCTTCCTGGACGTCCATCGAGAGCGTGGCGACCGGGCCGTCGAAGGCCAGCTTCCAGTGCCGGTATTTCGTCGGGTGCGTTTCGAACGACAGGGGTCCAACCTTGGAGACAGCAGTAGCCATGGGATGTG
>SCUN01000329.1 GCA_004297655.1 Acidobacteriota bacterium
GTCGCGGCTGACGGGTCTGGAAACCGCCGACGCGAGAATCCTCGCCGGCGCGCTCGCGATTCAGATCGCGATGGCGGTCATCGCCGCGTGGCTGCCGGCGAGGCGCGCAGGCCGCACGAATCCGCTGGAAGCGTTAAGAGCGGAGTGAGCTATTTCTGAAACGCCAGCGTCGCGATCGACACGAGCATGTCGTCCGGCTTTGCGGTGGCGTTTCTGACCACGAGATAAAGGTCGCGGGGACCGGTGAGCGTCTTGAGCGTGATGACGCCGGGCGCGGTCGTGGTGGCGGCGACGTCGAATTGGCCCAACAGTTCTCCGGTCACCGAACCCGTGCGCACTTCGACCGTGCCGCCCTTGAATCCCTCGCGGGCCGGAACGCTCGCGGAAATCTCCACCTGGCGAATCCCCGTGAGATCGATCCCGCGCCACACGAGATATCCGCCGGGCCTTGCCGCCATCGTCTCGACGGCGCCGTTGCCTTCGACGCGATGCATCATCGCCGAGCTGTCGTCGGCGGACGTTGCCGACACGATCGGGCTCCGGCGCACGGTGACGCGTTCGACGGTGTGCGAGGCGAGGTCTTTCGCGCCGGCGTCCGTGTAGACGGCCCGCAGCACGAGCTTGTTCGTGCCAGTCGGCGCGAACGTTCCGGCGAGCGGCGCGCCGCTGATCGCCTCGTTCTTGATGTTCATGACGTACTGCACGATCGAGCGCGTCTCTTCGATCGAGAGGCCGGGGTGCGCGGGCATGTTGCCTTCGCCCGGCAGGTCCGGCCACACGCCGCGGCCGCCCGCGCGGATCTTCTCGGCCAGCTTCTCCTGGGCCGCCGCGTCGCCTTTGTACTTGTCGGCGACGAGATCCCACGAGGGGCCGTTCGATTTCGAGTCCACGTTGTGGCAGTTCCGGCAGTCGCTCTGCCCCATGATCGCCTTCGCGACGGCGAAGCGTGTCGAGCCGTCGACCGGCGCGTCGCCTTGCGCGAGCAAGCTGACGTCGAACGACTCGCCCACCTGATCGATGCTGAACGCGACCTTCTCGGCCGGCGCGACGCCGTCTTCGCGGTCGGTCACCGCGACCTTGTAGTTCACCGGCTCGTTCGGGAAGTAGAACGTCTGATTCCCGGCGACGTCGATGTCGATCTTCGGCGGCTCGTTGCCGGCGACGATGGTGAGGAGCTGGTCGGCGGAGGCGCCCTTGGCGTCGGTCACCGTGAGCGTGGCGAAGTAGACGCCGCGTTTGTCGAAAGTGACGCTGGCCGTCGGCGTGGTGAACTTGCGCGCGGCGCCGCCCTTCTCCGGCTCGACGCTCCACTCGTATTTCACCGCGTCGCCGTCGGGATCGGCCGTGCCCTTGCTCGAGAGCGTGACCTTGAGCGGCGCGACGCCGCCGACCGCGCTGGCCGACGCGCGGACGATCGGGGGCCGGTTGCCCGCGTTGTACTCGATCCGCACGAGCCGCGCGTTGTTGCTCTTTCGGAACCAGTTGCTGCCGTACTCGAGGACGTAGAGGTCGCCGTCGGGACCGAACTTGATGTCGATCGGCTCGACCGGCTGGTAGGCCGAGAGAAACCGCTCGACGCCGGCGAGGTCGCCGTTCGCGTTCATCGCGATCGACATGATCCAGCCGCGCGAGAGGTCCGCGACGAGCCACTTGCCTTCGTAGTACTCCGGGAACGGGCGCGCGGCGTTCGGACGATCGGCGCGATGGTAGATCGGACCGCCGACGGCGGCGCGCGCACCGGTGCCGAGCAGGGGAAACTCCGTCGAGAGCGCGTACGGATACGAGAGCATCGGCGCCTGCGCGGGCGGCAACTCGCGAAGGCCAGTGTTGTTGACGGACGTGTTCGTCGGCTTCGCCGGATCTTTCTTCGCGCCGGGCGCCTTCGCGGCGTAGTCGTAGAGCGGGTACGCCTGGTTGTCGCCGATGAAATAGGGCCAGCCGAAAAAGCCGGGCTGCTTCGCCCGGTTGAACTCGTCGTATCCGCGCGGGCCGTTCGCGCTGTCTTCCACCGCGTCCGGGCCGATCTCGCCCCAGTAGATGTAGCCGGTCTTGCTGTCGATCGACACCCGCCAGGGGTTGCGGAGCCCCATCGCGTAGATCTCCGGCCGGGTGCCGGGCGTGCCGGGCGGGAAGAGATTGCCGGCGGGAATCGTGTAGGTGCCGTCCGGCTCGGGATGGATGCGCAGGATCTTGCCGCGCAGATCGTTCGTGTTCGCGGCGGTGCGCTGATCGTCCCAGTTGGCGCGGCCCGGCCGCTCGTCGGTGTGCGCGGTGAGATTCACGCCGGTGTTGTCGCCGACGAGCAGGAGCAGGTTGCCCGCGGCGTCCCACGTCATGCCGCCACCTGTGTGGCAGCACACTTCGCGCTGCGTGCCGTACTCGAGGAGCACCTTCTTCGACTCGGGCACCAGCTCGTCGAACTCGTTCAGCTCCCATCGCGCGAGGACGTGCTTGGTCACGGTCTGCTCCGCGTAGAGCAGATAGACGAAATGGTTGTCGGCGAACTTCGGATCGAGGGCGATGCCCATCAATCCTTCTTCGGCTTCCTTGATTACGTTGTCTGCGCCGGCGTACTTCGTGTTGACCGGCAGCGTCTCAATGGTCTTCGTCAGTTTCGTCGCCGGGTCGTACGCCTTCAGCGCCCCTTTGCGCTCGATGATGTAGACCTTCCCGTTCGGCAGGACTTCGAACGCCATCGGCTCGTCGAGTTCACCCGGCTGGACGATGGTGACGGGGGTGAAGCGGTTGGGGTCCGGGCGGCCGGAACCGACGGGGGCTTGCGCCGCCGCGACGGCCGCGGTGGCAATGACCAGCGCGACGATCCTCATTTGAGCGCGTCTTTGCAGAACTCGAAGCACTTCTTCACTTCCGCGACGGCGTCCGTGCCGCGGTATTCGAATTCGATGTTGGCCGGGATGTCCCAGCGCTCCTTCTTCAGCAACTGCAAGACCGGCTTGATCGGCGTGTCGCCCTCGCCCCAGGGCGTGTTCGGGCCCTGGTCCTTCTTGCGGTCCTTGAGGTGGAGGTTCGTGATCCTGTCGTGGTGTTCCTTGATGTAGGCCACGGCGTCGAAGTTCGCGGCCGTGAAATGACCGATGTCCAGATTCACGCCGTGGTACTTCGACATCGCCATCGCGGCGGCGAAGCTCTCAGGCGTCGCAAACTCGTCGGGATTCGTGAGGTTCGAGTGGCCGTGGAAGCCGATCTTCATCTTGTACTTGTCGGCGAACGGCGCGATGCGCTTGGCGACGCTCACCTGCGTCGACGAGGTGATGGCCTTGACCTCGAGCCACTTCGCCATCCGGAAGGCGTAGTCGATTTCCTCATCGCGCCGGACAAGAACACGCTGG
>SCUN01000330.1 GCA_004297655.1 Acidobacteriota bacterium
CCGCCTCGCGCGTCATGGTCGGCAGCGTGCCGGTCAGGACGATGGTCTTCCCCGCTAACGTTTGAGGTTCAATGGCGAGGGCCGTCATCGGGGCTGTGAGGTTCACGCCCGCTGCCGCCAGTTTGTTCAGGAGTTCCACGTTCCGGGGCTGATCCAGGAACTCTCGAACGGACGCGGCGACGACGGGTCCGACATCGGGCACGACTTCCAGTTGGTCCTGGCTGGCGGCTTTCAGCGCGTCCATTGATCCAAAGGCACGCGCGAGCGCGGACGCGCCGCCTTCGCCGACATGTCGGATGCCGATACCGTACAGGACGCGCGCCAGGCCCGCCGACTTGCTCTTCTCGATCCGCTCGATCAGGTTCGCGGCCGACTTCTTGCCCATGCGGTCCAGCTCGGCGACCGCGTCGGCCTCGAGATGGTAGAGGTCGGCGTAGTCACGGACGAGCCCCTTCGTCACGAGTTGATCGACGACGGCCTCGCCCAGGCCCTCGATGTCGAGCGCGCGGCGCGACGCAAAGTGCAGGAGCCCCCGGCGAATACGCGCGGGGCACGAGACGTTCTCGCACCGCCAGATGACTTCCTCGTCGGGCTTGGCCAGCACGCTCTGGCAGAACGGGCACTGCCGCGGCATCTGCCACTTCGGCCGCGCGGCGTGTTCCTCGTCGAGGACCGGGCCGATGACCTTCGGAATGATCTCCCCGCCCTTCTCGATGATGACGGTGTCGCCTTCGCGGATGTCGCGTCGCGCGATTTCCTGCTCGTTGTGGAGCGTGGCCATGCCGACCGTCGTGCCGCTCAGCCACACCGGCTCGAGCACGGCAAACGGCGTGACGCGGCCCGTCCGGCCGACGTTGACGTCGATCTTCACGAGCCGCGTTCGTGCCTGCTCGGTCGGAAACTTGTAGGCCGTCGCCCAACGCGGGAACTTCGCCGTCGCGCCGAGCTTCTCGCGCAGCGCCAGGTCGTTGAGTTTGACGACGACGCCGTCGATGTCGAAGGCGAGGGTCTTGCGTTCGGTGTGCCAGCGATCGCAGTACGCGATCACCGCCTCGATGCCCGCGCATTCCGCCCAGTGCGGCTCGACCGGGCATCCCCACTCGGTCAGAGTCTTGAGCGCGTCGGCGTGCGACTCGCGGTCGGCGTGATCGCCCTCGCGCGGCACGATCTGATAGGTGTAGGCGCGGAGGCCGCGCTTGTCGACGAGCCGCGCGTCGAGCATGCGGATGGCGCCGGCCGCCGCGTTGCGCGGGTTGGCGAACGGCGCCTCCTCGGCGGCCTCGCGCTCCTCGTTCATCCGCTCGAACTCGCGGCGTGGCAGAAAGACCTCACCGCGGATCTCGACCGGCGGCGCGGGTTTCTTCAGGCGCAGCGGGATCGACCGGATGACCCGCGCGTTCGACGTGACGACTTCCCCGCGCTCGCCGTCGCCGCGCGTCACGCCGCGCACGAGCACGCCGCGCTCGTAGGTCAGCGCGATGCTGAGCCCGTCGATCTTCAACTCGCAGATGTAGGTGAGCGCCGCGTCTTCCGGCAGGTCCAGCGCCCGGCACGTCCGCGCGTGAAACTCGCGCAGCTCGTCCGCGCTGTACGCGTTCTCGAGACTGAGCATCGGCACCACGTGCTCGGCGGTATCGAAGCCGTCGGCCGGACGGCCGCCGACGCGCTGCGTGGGGGACTCGGGCGTGACGAGTTCGGGGTGCGCCGCCTCGAGCGCACTGAGCTCGCGCATGAGCGCGTCGAACTCCGCGTCGCTGATTTCGGGCGTGTCGTAGACGTAATACAGCTCTTCGTGACGCCGGATGTCGGATCGCAGCGCGTCCGCGCGCTTCTTAGCGGTCGCGGCTGAGGACGTAGTCACAGAGCGCCACCAGGGCTTCGCGCTCGGCCGACGGCGGGAACGCGGAGGTCATGGCGCGCTTGGCTTCGGTCGCGTAGGTGACCGAGCGCTGATACGCCTGCTCGACCGCGCCGTGCCGCGTGAGCTGATCCTTGATGACCTTCCACGCCTCGGGCGTGACCTGGCGGGACGTGACGACCTCGCGCACGAGCGCGCGCGTCGAGTCGTCGGCCTTCTGGAGCATGAAGATCACCGGCAGCGTGACCTTGCCTTCGCGCAGGTCGCCGCCGATCGGCTTGCCCAGCTTGTCTTCCTCCGCCGTGTAGTCCAGGACGTCGTCGACGATCTGAAACGCGAGACCGAGATTGAAGCCGTAGGCGCGAAGCGCCTCGCGCTGGGCCTGGGTGCAGGTGCCGAGCAGGCCGCCGATCTCGGCGCATCCCGAGAAGAGGTGCGCGGTCTTGCGGTTGATGATCTCGAAGTGCTCTTCCTCGGTGATGTCGGCGTCGCCGGCCTTGGTGAGCTGGAAGAGCTCGCCTTCGATCATCTTGAGGGTGACGTCGCACAGCAGGCGCACGACTTCGAGCGTGTCCTGCGTGAGTGCGAGAGCCATGGAGCGGATGTAGAGGTAGTCGCCCATGAGCACGGTGATGTCGTTGCCCCACCGCGAGTGGGCGGACAGCCGGCCCCGCCGGGTTTCAGCCTCGTCGATGATGTCGTCGTGCACGAGCGTGGCGGTGTGGATGAACTCGACGACCGCGGCGTTGAGCACGGCGCGCTCGCCGTCGTAGCCGCAGAGCCGGGCCGCCATCAAGAGCACGGCGGGGCGCACACGCTTGCCGCCGCTCATCTGGATGTACTTGCCCATCTGCGGGATGAGATCGACGCGCGACTCGAGATGGCGCGAGAATTCCTTCTCCACGCGGGCCAACTGCTCGCGCACGGGCTCAAAAATCTTCGAGAGTTCGAGCACGCTGTCGGTGGGCGGATTCACGCTGGCTGACATTATCCGGTTATCCGGCACTGGAGGCAAACAACCGCGCGGCGTTCGCCTGCACGATTTCCGACGCCCGGGAGACCGGCAGGCCCTTGACGCCCGCCAGCGCGGCGAGCGTCTCCATGACCCAGGCCGGCTCGTTGCGCTTGCCGCGGTGCGGGATGGGCGCCAGAAACGGCGAATCGGTCTCGACCAGCACCCGATCGATCGGCACGATCGCGGCCGCGTCCCGCAGGGACTGGGCGCGCGGGAACGTCAGAATGCCGGCGAACGAGATGTAGAACCCGAGGTCGAGCGCCAGCCGCGCCTCGTCGGCCGACCCCGTAAAGCAGTGGATTACGCCGCGCACGCGCCCCTGCCCCGCCTCCTTGAGCACGGCGACCGTGTCCGCCATCGCCTCGCGGGAGTGGATCACGACAGGCAGATCGCGCGACACGGCGAGCGCCACCTGGCCGGCGAACACGCCCGTCTGCGCATCCTTCGGCGCGAAGTCGTAGTGATAGTCGAGACCGATCTCGCCGATGGCGCACGCCGCCGGCTGTCGATCGAGCGCGGCCGTCGTGGCCGACACCGACGCCTCCACGCGGCCCGCGTACTTTCCTGAGGCGTGCGGGTGAACGCCGATGGCGAACCGCACACCGTCCCACGCGCGGCGCACCGCGTCCGCCCGTTCCAGTTCCCCATCATCGTCGGACGCGAGGATGCAGATCGCCTCGGTGACGCCGGCTGATTTCGCGCGCGAGACGACGTCGGCGAGGTCGGCGACGAACTCCTCGCCGGCGAGGTGGCAGTGGGTATCGATCACCGAATGCGAGTGCCCGGCGCGGGCGGCGTTTCGAAGTTCACGAGGATCGGTTTGCCGCCGTCGGGGCTCGCCGCGAGCACCATGCCGTTCGACTCAATGCCCATGAGTTTCGCCGGCTTGAGGTTGGCGACGATCGCGACGTGACGGCCGACGAGCTGCTCCGCCTCGTAGGCTTCCGCGATCCCGGCGACGAGCGTGCGTTGCTCGCTGCCCGCGTCGACCGTCAGCTTCATCAGCTTCTTGGACCCGGCGACCTTCTCGGCCGTCAGGACCTTCACGACCCGGAGGTCGATCTTGAGGAAGTCATCAATCGAAATCCGCTGGTCCATCGGCCACTGTTCAACCGGCTTCGGGGCCTCGGGTGTCGGCACAGCGTCGGTCGGCTTCACAGGTTCATCGGTCACGGACTTCTCCTTGGTTTCCAAACGTGGCCACAGCGCCTCGCGCTGCGACGTGGTCTTCGTTCCGGCGAGCGCGAACGTCAGCGACGTGCGGTCCGCTCCGGCTGCGCCCACGCGATCGAGGATCTCCTCGCAAGACGAGGGCATCACCGGGCCGAGCAGCGCGGCAATCAGCCGGACGGCCTCGGTCGCGTTCCAGAGCACGGCGTCGAGCGCGGCCTGATCGCTCTTCGCGAGCGCCCAGGGTTGCCGCGACGCGATGTACTCATTCGTCGCATCGGTGAAGCGGAACACCTCCGCGATCGCCGACTCGAGCTGCAGCGCGTCCATGTGCGCGCGATAACGCGCGACGCATTCGCTCGCCCGCTCCGCGAGGTCGCCCGGCGCGGCGGTCATCGCCAGCGCGCCCTGCCGGTACCGCTGCACCATGCTCGTCACACGGCTGACCAGATTGCCGAGGTTGTTCGCCAGATCCGCGTTGTACTTCTCCTCGAACCGGTCCCACGAGAAATCGCCGTCGCCGCCGAAGACGATCTCCTTGGCCAGAAACAGCCGCAGCGGATCCGGACCGAGCCGGTCCGCGGCTTCGAGCGGATCGACGACAGTGCCGAGCGACTTACTCATCTTCTCGCCCTTGAACGTGACCCAGCCGTGTCCGAAGACCTGCTTCGGCAACGGCGCGCCCACGCTCATCAACATCGCCGGCCAGACGACGCAGTGGAACCGCGCGATGTCCTTGCCGATCAGATGGAGCGAGGCCGGCCACCACTTCGCAAAGTCCGCGTCGTTCGTGCCGTAGCCCACCGCCGCCGCGTAGTTGATCAGCGCGTCGTACCAGACGTACACGACGCTCTTCGGATCGAACGGGAGCGGAATGCCCCACGCTTGTCCGGCGCGGCTGACGGAAATGTCCTCGAGGCCGCCTTCGAGCAGACGGAGCATCTCGTTCCTGCGCGACTCCGGCGC
>SCUN01000331.1 GCA_004297655.1 Acidobacteriota bacterium
GGCACCGTGACCGCCGAATCGCCGTAGAACCCGCCGAGCTTCACGCCCATGTCGATCGACACGATGTCGCCCGACTGGAGCACCCGCTTCGCCGAGGGGATGCCGTGCACCACCTCGTCGTTCACCGAGACGCAGAGCGTCGCGGGAAACCCGCGATACCCCTTGAACGCCGGCTCGGCGCCGGCCTCGCGCGCGCGCTTTTCGGCGAGCGCGTCGAGGTCTTCCGTCGTGACCCCCGGCGCCACCGCCGCGGCCAGCTCCGCGAGAATCCTCGCGACCAGCTGGTTCGGCCGGCGCATGGCGTCGATCTCCTCGGCCGACCGGCAGATGATCATGACCGCTCGCCGCTCAGCATTACCGTCCGCCCACGACCGACGCCACCGCCGCCGCCAGATCGGCCGCGACGGATTCCAGCGTCTGGTCTCCGTCCACCGACCGGAACGTGGCCCGGCGGCTGTAGAAATCCACCAGCGGCTGCGTGCTGTTCGCGTAAATCCGCAACCGCTCCCGCACCACCTGCTCGCCGTCGTCGCTCCGCTGCACCAGCGGACCGCCGCAGCGCGCGCACCGCTCGATCGCCGGCAGCGCGTTCCACCCGCAGTTGCCGCAGATCCTGCGGCCCGCGAGGCGCTTGACGAGCACGTCCTCCGGCACTTCGACGTCGACGATGACCAGCGGCGCGGAGCCGTCGATCATCTTGTCGAGCGCCTCGGCCTGGGCGACCGTGCGCGGAAAGCCGTCGAGCACGAAGCCGTGGTCGGCGTCTTTCCGTTCGAGCCGTTCCTTCACCACGCCGATCATGATCTCGTCGCTCACGAGCCGGCCGGCGTCCATCGTCGCCTTCGCCGCCCGGCCGAGGGGCGTGCCCTCGGAGACGGCCTCGCGGAGGATGTCGCCCGTCGAGATCCGCGGAATGCCGTGCGCTTTCGCGAACCGCTCCGCCTGCGTGCCTTTTCCCGCGCCTGGCGCACCGAGCATGACCACCCGGACCGCCGTGCGTGCCGCGTCTGCCATTAGCCTCTGCGGCCCCGAATCCGCGTCTTCTTCATGAAGCCGTCGTAGTGCCGCATGATCAGCTGCGATTCGATCTGCTGCACCGTGTCCATGGCGACGCCGACGATGATCAAGAGCGACGTGCCGCCGAAGTAGAACTGCACGCCCATGCCCTGGGTGAACCACTGCGGCAGGATCGTGTCGAGCCGCTCGCCGATGAACGGGATCGTCGCGACCTTGAAGCCGTTGGTCAGCAGTTCCGGCAGGAGCGCGACGGCGACGAGGTACAGCGCGCCGACGAGCGTGATGCGGGCCAGGATCGAGTCGATGTGCTCGGCGGTACGCTTGCCCGGGCGGATGCCCGGCACGAAGCCGCCGTACTTGCGCATGTTCTCCGCCACGTCATCCGGGTTGAAGATGATCGCGGTGTAGAAGTACGCGAAGAAGATGATCAGGATGATGTCGAGGAACGTGTAGAGCGGATACCCCGGCGAGAGGTTCTGCCCCATGCGGTCCAGCCATCCGCCCGGCGCGCCCATCTTCGAGATCGTGTACGGGAACGCGAGGATCGACGAGGAGAAGATGACGGGCATGACGCCGCCCGTGTTCACCTTCAGCGGGATGTGCGTGCTGGCGCCGCCGTACATCCGGCGGCCGACCATGCGGCGCGCGTACTGCACGGTGACGCGGCGCTGGCCGCGCTCCATGAAGACGATGCCGCCGACGACCGCGATCATCAGCGCGACCAGGACCACGAGCGTGAGCAGCCCGATCTCGCCCGCCGACATCTGCTGCATCGTGCGCAGGATGCCCGTCGGGAAGCCGACGACGATGCCGGCGTAGATCAGGAGCGACATGCCGTTGCCGATGCCGCGCTCGGTGATCTGCTCGCCGAGCCACATCACGAAGACCGACCCGGTCGTGAGCGTGAGCACCGCCATCAGCTCGAAGCCCAGGCCGGGGTTGTAGACGAGCAACTGCCCGCCCTGCACGCCGGTGGAGCGTTCGAGGAAGATCGCGATGCCGTACGCCTGGACGACCGAGAGCAGGATCGTGCCGTAGCGCGTGTACTGCGTGATCTTGCGGCGGCCGAGCTCGCCTTCTTTCGAGAGGCGCTCGAGGTACGGCCAGACGACGGTCAGAAGCTGGAGGATGATGCTCGCGCTGATGTACGGCATGACGCCCAACGCGAAGATCGTCATCTGCGACAGGTTCTTTCCGGAGAACATGTCGTAGAGGCCGAACATCGTGTTGGCTGCCTGATTCGCGAACTCTTCCACCGCCACCGTGTTGACGCCCGGCGTGGGGATATGCGAGCCGATCCGGTACACCGCGAGCAGACCAAACGTAAACAGGATCCGCTTGCGGAGTTCCGGAACGGTGAACAGATTCTTCAACGAGTCCATTTAAGCGCTCAGGACCTCCGCGGTGCCGCCGGCCTTCGTGATCTTCTCGGCCGCCGAACCGCTGAACTTGTGCGCGCGCACGGTGAGCTTCTTGCTGATCTCGCCGCGTCCGAGCACCTTGATGAGTGCGCGTTTCTCACGCACGAGACCGCGCTCGCGCAGAACGTCCGGCGTCACGTCGGACCCGGCGTCGAACACTTCGCCGAGCGTATCGAGGTTGACGACCGCATATTCGGTGCGGAACGGATTGTGGAACCCGCGCTTCGGCACGCGGCGGTGCAGCGGCATCTGGCCGCCTTCGAACCCGCGCTTGAAGCGGAAACCCGAGCGCGACTTCGCGCCCTTGTTGCCGCGCGAGGCCGTCTTGCCGTGACCCGAACCCGGGCCGCGGCCGACGCGGCGCTTCTTGTGCTTGGCGCCCTTGGGCGGACGCAGATTATTGAGTGACATGATCGCTAGTTCCCGTCTTTTGTTTCGACAACCTGGACCAGGTGTCGCACTTTGTGAATCATGCCGCGGATGCCGGCGGTATCCGGCACGTCCACGGTGTGGCGGATGCGGCGCAGGCCGAGACCGCGCAGCGTCACCGCCTGCTTCTTGTCAAAACCAATCGGGCTGAGGATCTGCGTGATGCGGATCTTCTTGGCCGCGGACTTGGCAGCTTTTTTCGCCACGACTACGCTCCCACCAGTTCTTCGAGGTCCTTGCCGCGCAGCTTCGCGATCGCGGCCGGATCCCGGAGTTCGCCGAGCGCCGCGAACGTCGCGCGCACGACGTTGTGGTGATTGGCCGACCCGAGCGACTTGGTCAGCACGTTATGGATGCCGGCCGCCTCGACGACCGCGCGAACCGCGCCGCCGGCGATGATGCCGGTGCCGTCCGGCGCCGGCTTCAGCAGCACCGCGCCCGCGCCGAACTTGCCGAGAATCGGATGCGGAATCGTGGAGCCCTTCATCGGCACGCGCACGAGCGTCTTCTTGGCCGACTCGATCGCCTTCTTGATCGCCGACGGCACTTCCTTCGCCTTGCCGATGCCGAAGCCGACCACGCCGTGGCCGTCTCCGACGACGACGAGCGCGCTGAAGCTCAGGTTCTTGCCGCCCTTGACGACCTTGGTCACTCGGCTGATGTTGACGACCGTGTCTTTGAGGTCGATGTCGCCGGCGTCGATCTTCTCGCGTGAAAGCTTCATAAGGTTAGAACTCCAGACCTGCAGCGCGCGCCGCATCGGCAATCGCGCGAATTCGACCGTGATAGAGGAAGCCGCCGCGGTCGAACACGACCTTCGTGACGCCCTTTTCCTTGAGCCGCTCGGCGATGACCTTGCCGAGCGCTTCCGCGCCGGCCTTGTTCCCGCCCTTGACCTTGCCGCTGAACGTCTTCTTGAGCGCCGGTTCCGTGGACGAGGCCGCGGCCACGGTCGTGCCGGCCAGGTCGTCGATCACCTGCGCGTAGATGTGCGCGTTCGAGCGGAACACCGCGAGGCGCGGCCGCTCGGGCGTGCCGGAGATCCGCTTGCGCTGGCGGAGGCGAATGCGCTCTTTCTTGTCTTTCTTCGTCTTGATCTGCATAAGTTAGGCCCCGGACATGCTTCCCCGACGTGGCGCTACGCGCCCGTCTTCCCGACCTTCTTCTTCAACACTTCGCCGGTGTACCGCACACCCTTCTGCTTGTACGGATCCGGCTTGCGCAGGCCGCGGATGTTGGCCGCCACCTGGCCGACCAGCTGGCGGTCCACGCCCGTGACGGTGACATGCGTCTGCTTGTCGATCTGCACGTCAATCCCGGCCGGGATGTCGAACACGATCGGATGCGAGTAGCCGAGGGCGAAGACCACCTGCTTGCCCTTCACCTCCGCGCGGTAGCCGACGCCGACGATGTCGAGCTCGCGCTTGAAGCCTTCGGTCACGCCGAGCACGGCGTTGGCCATCAGGCTGCGCGCGAGGCCGTGGAACTTGCTCGCGAGCGGATCGTTCTCCGCGTTCTTGGCGACGAGGTCGGTGCCGGCCATCTCGAACGAGATGCCGGGCGGCACGCCCTGCTTCATTGCGCCCTTCGGTCCCTTGAACTCGACCACGTCCGTCTTGACCGTGACCGTCACGCCCTTGGGCACCGCGATGGGTTTTCTGCCGATTCGAGACATCAGTTCACCCTTACCAAACGTTGCAAAGGACTTCGCCGCCGACGCCGGCTTTCGCCGCGTCCTTGCCGGTCATCACACCGCGCGACGTCGTCAGAATCGTGGTGCCGAGGCCGCCCATTACGCGCGGCACTTCCTTGCTGCCGAAGTAGACGCGGCGGCCCGGCCGGCTCACGCGCTCGATGCCGGTGATCACCTGCTCGCCGCGCGGGCCGTACTTGAGAAAGAGGCGGATGGCGGCGCGTTCCACGCTGTCGCCGTCGC
>SCUN01000332.1 GCA_004297655.1 Acidobacteriota bacterium
CGGCCGTGGGCACGTACACGGTGACCGTCGAAGTCGCTGGCGAGAAGCTCGTGAAACCGGCGAGAATCCGCGAACGGATTCAGTGAAGTCTCGCGTCTTCTCCGTTGACGTCCTGCGCGGCGTGGTCATGATCATCATGGCCCTCGACCACACGCGCGACTTCGTCAACGTGAGCGCGATGTCGTTTGCGCCGGAAGACCTGACGAAGACGACCGTCGCGCTCTTCGTGACGCGCTGGATCACGCACTTCTGCGCGCCGGTCTTCATGTTCACCGCCGGCATCGGCGCGTTCCTGCGCCTCGAGCGCGACGGCGACAGGCGCGCGCTGTCCAGGTTCCTGTGGACGCGGGGTCTGTGGCTGGTCGCGCTGGAGCTGACAGCCGTCCGCTTCGTCTTTTTCTTCAACGTCAACTACGACACGACGTTTCTACTGGTCTTCTGGGTGCTCGGCCTCGCCATGATCGCGCTCGCGGCTCTGATTTACCTGCCGTTTCCCGTACTGGTGGCGTTCAGCGTTGGCATGATCGCGTTGCACAACCTGGCCGATTCGGTCACGCCGGCGCAGTTCGGGGCCTACGGCCGATGGTGGAATCTCCTCCATCAGCCCGGCCTGCTCAACACGGATCCACTACTGATCGTCGGGTACCCGCTGATGCCATGGATCGCCGTGATGGCGGCCGGCTTCTGTTTCGGCCGCGTCTATCGGCTGCCGGGCGATGAACGTCGCAAACTGTTGATCCGAAGCGGCCTCGCGCTGACCGCCGCGTTCTTCGTCATTCGCTACGCGAACATCTACGGCGATCTGCGTCCATGGAGCGTGCAGCCGCAGCCAGGCTTCACCGTGCTGTCGTTCTTCAACGCCACGAAGAATCCGCCATCGCTCGACTTTCTGTTGATGACACTTGGGCCGGCGATCCTCTTCCTCGGCCTCATCGACCGCGCTCAGCCGAAGACATCAAGCCCGTTCGTCGTCTTCGGCCGCACGCCGTTGTTCTATTTCATCGTTCATTTCGCGGTGATTCACGCGCTGTCGATCGCCATGGCCCTCGGGCGATACGGATGGCAACCATGGGTCTTCACGCCGCCGCCAACAATTGGCGGTGCCGGATTTCCGGCAGGCTACGGCTGGAGTCTGCCCACCACCTATCTGGTCTGGGCCGTCGTCGTGGCCACGATGTATCCAATGTGCCGATGGCTGGCGACGCTCAAGGCCACCCGGCGTGAGTGGTGGCTGAGTTATTTGTAGGGATTCCTCAGCCTTTCCTCACGACTCGCGCGAAGGCCGATCCGTATCATGAGGGCATGACTCCTTCACGCGCTCGCTTCTTGCTGATTGCCGGCCTCGTGCTCATGATCGCCGGCGCACTCGATCCGATGGAAGGCTCGGTCGTCATCCTCGCCGGCAGTGCGCTGGCCGCGATCGCCGCCTACTTCGGTCACCTGCCGCGCGCCCGCGCGATCGAATTGGCCTTTGTGCTGATCACGGTCGGCGTGGCGGCGCTCTTCGGCTTCTCGGCCGTCGGCGGCATCGGCGGCACCAGCAAGTACTCGATGTGGTGGGTCTTGACGATGGTGCCGTATCCGATCGGCTGGATCGTCGGCCTCGCGGCGACGATCTCGGCGCTGCGCGCGTCACGCAAACCCGTTACAGCGTGACGTTAGTCCGCCGGAGCTGGTCGCGCAGCGACCGTCTAGCGAAGGTGGAATCCCTTCGGGAACAAGTCGTCTTTCTCGACGATGAATGTGTGCTCACCGGTGATGGACGCCGTGCCGGTGAGCTCCGGAACGATCGCGGGGAAATCGCCCACCGTCGTCCGTTCCGCGACGCGCGCGCTGAACGTCGAGCCGACGATGCTTTCGTGAACGAAGGGACGCGAGGGATCCGCCAGGCCCATCGCGTCCAACACGGCCAGGACCGCACACGTCCCCGTGCCGCAAGGCGAGCGATCCACTTCCTTGTCCGCGAAGATCGTGACGTTCTTCAGATCCGCGCCGGCGGCGTCGGGCGGGCCGGTGAAGATCGTGCCGTAGACGCCGGCCAGGCCCGGCTCCTTCGGATGAACGACGGTCACGACCTTCTCGACCGCGCGCGATATCGCGTCGCCCATCGCCTTGAGTTCGTTGAGCCGCCCGGGGACAACGGCAAGCCCGGCCGATTCGGCATCGACGATCGCGTAGAACGCGCCGCCAAACGCAACATCAACGCTCATCGTCCGCGCGCCGACGGTGACCGGCACTCCGGCCGCCAGCACGAATGACGGCACGTTAAGGAACGACACGCGACCCTGGTCGTAGCGTGCCCGGATCTGCCCCGCCGGCGCATCGAAGACAACAACCTGCGAACCATCAGCGGACGTTGAACGTTGGACGTCGGACCAGGGACCGCGGCGCTCACAGATGATCTTCGTGACCGCGATGATCCCGTGGCCACACATCAGCGAGTACCCCTCGTTGTGCATGAAGAGCACGCCGGTATCGGAATCCGTCCGTTCGGGTTTCGTCAGGAGCGCCCCATACATATCTGCATGCCCGCGCGGCTCGTGCATCAGGACGCGCCGGAAGTGATCCTGCTTCGCCTTGGCGAAGGCGCGCTTTTCAAGAATGGTGTTTCCCTGAGGCTCGGGCCACCCGTCGATGATCAGCCGGAGCGGCTCTCCCCCGGTGTGCGCGTCAATAGTTCGAAATTGCATCGCTCAAGTCTTACCATGGCTGTATGCCGAAATTGCTGACCGAGGCCGATGTCCGCGCCGCGCTGAAGATGCCGGCGCTGATCGACGCGATGGACGGCGCCCTCACCGCCTTCTCGGCGGGTCGCGTGACCCAGCCGGTCCGGACCGTCCTCGAAGTCGGTGCCGAGAAAAACTACTTCGGCGTCATGCCGGCGTCGATCGACGACGAGCAGGCGGTGGGCGCGAAGCTGGTGACGGTCTACCACGGCAACCACGCGCGAGGGCTCGCGTCGCATCAGGCGTTGATCGTGCTGCTCAACCACGCGACCGGCGAACTCGTCGCCCTGCTCGACGGGCGGTACATCACCGAAGCGCGCACGGCCGCGGTCTCCGCCGTCTCCGTGCGGCATCTCGCCAACAAGGACGCGTCCGTCCTCGCGATTCTCGGCAGCGGCGTTCAGGCGCGCAGCCATCTCGAAGCGATCCGGCACGTGCGAACGCTCACCGAGGTTCGCGTGTGGAGTCCCACCGCGGCCAAACGCGAGGCGTTCGCGCGGGAGCAGGCCGCGGCCACGGGCCTGCCGGTCCGCGCCTGCGCGTCCCCATCGGAAGCCACGCGCGGCGCCTCGATCATTGCTCTTGTGACCGCATCGAAGACGCCGGTCATCGACAGCGCGGACGTGGCGGACGGCGCCCATATCTGCGCAGTCGGCGCGTGCCGTCCGGATCAGCGCGAGATGACCTCCGCGCTCGTCAAGCGCGCGCGGCTGTTCGTCGACTCGCGCGCGGCGGCGCTCAAAGAAGCCGGCGAGGTGCTGATTCCGATCACCGAGGGCACGATCACGGAATCACACCTGCTCGCGGAGCTCGGTGACGTGACCGGCGGCCAGCACCTGGGACGACGGACGAAGGACGAGGTGACGGTCTTCAAGTCGCTCGGCCTCGCCGTGGAGGACGTCATCGCGGCGAAGCTCGCGGTGGCCGCGTCGCAAGACGCCAAAGAGTTCACCCTGTGATGAAGCGCGCCGGTGCGCTCTTCGCGATGCTGGCGCTGGCAACGAGCGCCGGCACGGAGGCGCGTGCGTCGATCGATCGCGTGTTCGACCTCGCTTACAACCTCGACTATCCGGAAGCCTACGCGGAAGGGTACCGCCTGATCGCCGAGCGGCCGAACGACCCGATGTCGCATCGCGCGCTGGCGACCGTCTCGTGGATGGAGATGGTGTTTCGCCGGGGCGCCGCGTCGATCGATCACTACCTCGGCAACGTCACGGAGACGCAGTTCAACGTGCCGAAGCCGCCGCCCGAGCTGGATGCCCAGTTCCAGAAGTCGATCGAGAAGGCGATCGCGCTCGCCGACGCCCAGATTGCTGCGCATCCCAGAGATCCGCAGGCGCTGTTTGATTCCGGCTCGGCGTGGGCGCTCCGTGGCGCCTATGCCGCGGCCGTGCAAGGCAGCATCACGGGCGCGTTCAAGGCCGCCCGGCACGCGTACAACGCGCATGAGAAAGTGCTCGAACTCGCCCCCCAGCGCGCCGAAGCCAACCTCGTCGTCGGCAGCTATCGCTACGCGATCTCGACATTCGGCGTCGCGACGCGCGTGGTCGCCTACGTCGCCGGTTTCGGCGGCGGGCGCGAGCGCGGCATCTCGATGATCGAGATCGCCTCCCGCCAGGGGATCTCGCAATCGGATGCGATCTTCGCCCTCGCGGTGATTTACAGCCGCGAAGGCCGGCATGCCGACGCGGTGGAGAAATTGCGGGAGCTTGAACGCCGCTACCCGCGCAACCGTCTCTTGGTACTGGAAGAGGGCGCGGCGCTTATTCGGGCCGGCAAGGCCGACACCGCGAGCGAGGTGCTCACGGACGGCATCGCCCGGCTCGACACGGATTCTCGCCCGCGCTTCCCAGGCGAGCGGGCGTTATGGCTCTACAAGCGGGGCCTGGCCCGGCTGAACTGGAACCACCGCGCGGACGCGGCTGCGGACTTGAACGCCGCGATGGCAGCCGAGCCGGTCGGCTGGGTGCGCGGGCGGATTCACGTCGAGATGGGCAAGCTCGCCGATCTCGCCGGCAACCGCGCCAAAGCCCTCGCCGAGTACAACGAAGCGGCCTCGATCTGCGGACGGTCCAACGATCCGGCCTGCGTCAGTGAGGCGACTCGCCTCAGAAAGCGCGCATTCGCGCTACAGTAACCGCGGACGGCGCGTCCACACGTTATGGCCAAGGCCCGCACCTGGATCATCGCGATTCTCGCCATCATCGGCTTCATCGTCATCTGCCTCGTCGTCCTGGCAGGCGTCGGCACGATGTGGATGATGCGGCACATCAACACCACGCCGAGCACGGCGACGCAGGCGGTCAGAACCTTCGAGCAGGAGCGGGCGCGGTTCGGCACGGAGAAGCCGCTCATCGGCCTCGAGGACATCGACAACGGGCCCGGCGTGCAGCGCCGCATCGACGCGATGCCCACCTCGCCGACCAAGCCCACCGAGATGGCGATTCTGGTCTGGGACCCGGATCAGGAGCGGACCGTGCGGATCGCGCTGCCCTTCTGGATGCTCAAGATCGGCAAGCGGAAGATCGATATCGGATCGAGCGCCTTCGACTTCGACCGTTTCAGGATTGACGTCAACGACCTCGAGCGCATCGGACCGAAGCTGATCGCTGACATTCAACGGCCCGGCGGCGAACGCGTGCTCGTCTGGACGCGCTGAGCTACAGCCCGAGGAACGTCCGCATCTTCTGCAGTAATGACGTCGGCGATTCGACCGGCGCCGTGATCGACTGCTTCAGCGCATTCAGCTCGGCCAGCCGCGTCGCGGCCGCCGCCGCGATGACCGACAGCGCCTGCGGATGGCCCAGCACGTACGACCGGAACGCCTCCGGCCGGATCTCGATCAGCGCCGAGTCCACGGCCGCGGTCACCGTGGCGTTTCTCGGCGCGCCCGTCAGCAGCGACATCTCGCCGAAATAGCCGCCGGCTTCCGTTGACGCGACCTGCCGGCCGCCGCCGATCGTGACCAGCACCTGGCCGCGCTCGACCAGGAACATCGATCCGGCGGCATCGCCTTCGCGCACGACGGCCTCGCCAGCCGCGTACTCATGCGACACGGCATCGGCCGCAAGCGCGCGATGCGCTTCCGGCGTGAGGCCGGCGAAGACGGGCACCGACGCTATCAGGCCGGCGATGCGATCGACGCGCTCCGGCGAAACCGCCAGCCTCGACTCCTCGCGCAAGTACTCGACCTGAATCGGGAACGGAATCTCGATATTGCGTCGCCGGAACTCGTAGTAGATGAATGTCCGGACCTCGTCCCTCACGCGCTCGTCGAGGGAAAAGTCGTTGACCCAGAACCGCACGCGATAGACGAGCGCCGAGTTGCCAAAATCACAGAGCACGACGTCGGGCGGCGGCGTGTCGAGCACACGCGGCGACTGCCGCACGGCCGTCATCAGCGCGTCTTTCGTCACGTTCGGCGGCGTGCCGTACGACGCGCCGACTTCGAGCGACAGCCGGGTCGGCACTTCGGGTTCCGAGTAGTTGTTGATCGCTTCCTTCGAGACGATGTTGTTGGGGACGATGACGAGGTTGCCGGACTTGGTGCGCAGCTTCGTCGCGCGCCAGGTGATTTCGGTGACGAGGCCCTCGAACGCGCCGACGGTGATCCAGTGTCCGACGCGGAAGGGCCGGTCGACCTGAATCGCCAGACCGGAAATCGCGTTGCCGAGCGTGTCCTGCAGCGCAAAGCCAATCACCGCCGCGCCGACCGCGGACGTCAACGCCAGGCGGTCGTGAAACTTCACCGTCGCGACCAGCGCAAACAACCCGAGCACGATCGCATCCTGCAGAATGTCGGGCAGCCCGTCGCGCAGACCCTGGCGGAACCACGGGTTCAGAAGGCCGACGCCGCCGCTGATGACCGCGAGCGCGAGCGTCAGCCGTTCGAGCGCAAACGTCTCGGCGTCGAATTGATCGACGGCCGGCACGTACGTGCCGATCAGGTGAAGCGCCAAATACACGAGCGTCGTCCACAGCGTGAACCGCAGGCGGCGCTTAATGACGCGGTTGGTGACGATCGCCATCAACGCCAGGACGGCGGTGATGAGCGTCCCTGCGGCGATGAGATGCCAGGAGTCGTGCGTGACGCGCGCGGCCAGGCTATCCAACGATGCCCTTCTTGAAGTCGGCGATCTCTGTCGGCGTCACGGCGACCGTCACGACGGCGGAGTTTGGCCCGCCCTTCGCATCGCGGTCCTGCACACCGCCGCGCGCGCCGGCCGAGGCGATGGTCGAGTTGCTCTTCTTCTCGCCGCCGAGCGCCGTCATGCCCGACAGTCCGAGCTTGCTGTCCGACGTCACGGCCACGGCCGCGAGCGGCACCGGCTTGTAACTGATCGACGCCTTGTAGCGCGCGGCCACGAGAGCCGACGCCGTGAGCTTCTGGCTCGAGATTTCCTTCGCGATCTTGTCGATGCGTTCCTTCGTGGCGGGATGTGACGCGAAGAGCCCATTGCGGTCCGGGTTGTCCTTGTTGCGCTCATCGAGGCGCGCGAGAAACGCCGAGAGACCGGCCGGCGCATAGCCGGCCTTGTTGGCGAGCGCGACGCCCGTCTTGTCGGCGTCGATCTCCTGGCCGCGATCGTACGCGCCCTCGTAGAGGATCTGGTACGACTTGTCGGCCACGGCCGAGAGCACCTGGCTGCGCGTGGCTTCCGCGCCGAGCTTCACGGCGTTGCCCTGGCGAATCGCTTTGATCGTGTGCTGTTCGGTCACGTGCGCGATCTCGTGGCCGAGCATGTCGGCCAATTCCGATTCGTTCTGCAGGAGCGACAACGCCCCGCGCGTGATGTGGATGAACCCGCCCGGCGCGGCGTACGCGTTCACGCCGTCGGTGTCGAGCACGATGAACTTCCACGGCAGCGCCGGCCGGCTGCTTGCCTTCGCGAGCACCGTGCCCACGAGCGTCACGTACTTGTGCACGGCCTTGTCCTGGACGACGCCAAAACGCAGACGGAGCTGGTCGCTGACCTGCTTGCCGAGCGCCTGCTCTTCTTCATCGGTGAAGACCAGCGAGTCGACCGCCTCCTTCGCCTTCTGGGCCTTGCCTGCGAGACTCCCGAGCTTGCCGGGCAACTGCGCCCACGCCGGCGCGGCCAGCGCCAGCAGGGCCATACAGGTCACCGCAAACACCGCGACTTTCTGCGCTCGTCCCTTCACCGTCACATCCCCCAATGGCGTCATCTCCATAGACCGCGGCAACCGCTGCCGGGTTGCGTCGCTGATGATGATACGCGTGCCGAACTCTTTGTTGAGCGATTCCAGCCGCGAGGCCAGATTCACCGCGTCGCCGATCACCGTGTAGCTCATGATCGCCTCCGAGCCGATATTTCCCGCGATCATCTCGCCGGAATTGATGCCGATGCCGATCTCAAACGGCTGCAGGCCCTCGGCTTTCCACTTCGCGTTCAAGTCGCCGAGAGCTTTCACCATGGCGAGCCCCGCGTTCACCGCGTTCTGCGCGTGATTCGGATCCTCCACTGGAGCTCCGAACAGCCCCATCACCATGTCGCCTACGAACTTGTCGAGCGTGCCGTTGTGCGCGTGCAGCACGCGCACCATCTCCGAGAAATACTCGTTCAACTGCGCGACCACCGCCTCCGGTGCGGCATGTTCCGACGCCGCGGTGAACCCGCGAATGTCCGAGAACAACACCGACATCTCCCGGCGAGTGCCCCCGAGCTTCGCGAGGGCCGGATTCGCCTGAAGCTGATCGAACACGGCCTTCGGCACGTAACGGCCGAAGAGTCTGGTCACGCGACGCCGGTCGCGCCCCTCGACGAAGTAGTTCCACGTCACGCCCGCAAACGCCGCGATCGCGGTCGCCGTGAGCGGTGTCGCCGCCTCGACCCACCACCCTCGCTTGAACGCGATCACCAGGCCAACGGCGTAGATCGCCGCGCCGCCGGCCGTCGTCAAGAGCGCGGGCCACACCGTCAGTGAAAGTGCGATCAGTCCGGCCCCGAGCCCCAAGACCGCGGTGAGCGCCCATGTGCTCCACGCCGGAGCTCGCCGCAGGTACCGTCCCGACATCACATCGTCAGCCACCGCGGCGTGAAGGAATACGCCTGGCGTGCTCCCGGAATTCGAGAACGGCGTGACGACGACGTCGTGGAGGCCGGCGGCTGAGATGCCGATGAAGACGACCTTGTCGCGGAAGACTTCCGGATCGATCGGCGGCACCGCGCCGGCGGCGGCCTTCTCTTCGGAGAGCAGCACGTCGAACGCGGATTCGGTGTGATACAGCCCGCCTTCGCCTGGCTTCGGCGAGGCGCGTTGATAGGGCCCGCGATAGTTGACCAACATCCGCGTGCCGTCGCGCGGGATGTCGTCGCCGGATTTGCCGGTCGCCATGAGCGCGGCGGCAAGTCCGAGCGACGGCACGGTGAGTCCGTTGCCGAATTGGAGAAACGGCTCGAAGGCGCGCACCGTGCCGCGGTCGCGTTCGTGGTGCACGAGCGCGTTGTGCCCGACGGCCGCGGCCCGTTCCGAGAACGGCGCCGCCGGCAACCGAAGCGCCGGCCGGTCGAGCCCCCGTCCCCGCCAGGTCTTCCCGGGCAGCGACGCCGGCATGAGCGCCGACGCGTCGGCGCCCGATTGCAGTCCGTCGTACGTCGCGTCGGCGAGCAGCACGACATTGCCGGCGCGCGCGATCGACGCGGCCAGGGCCGCATCCGACGAACTCCCGGTCATCGTGCCGCCGCCGATCGCGAAAGCGCCGCGCGAGTCGGGTTCGAGGAACAACACGTCGTAGGCGATGACCTTGGCGTGGGCGCGCGTCAGAAAATCGATGATCGCCGCGTGCACGGCGCGCGGCCACGGCCATCGGCCGAATACCGGCTCAAGCGCGGCGAGCGACGAGTCGTTGATTTCGACGATGACGATGTCCGATCGCGCGGCCGCCGGATCGGCCTCGAGGCGGAGCCGCCAGTCGTAGGTGCTGTTCTCGAGCGCGGTCAGCGCCGCCGTCGAGGACAGCAGCATCGCCAGGGCCACAGAGGCCGCGCCAATCGATAGACCGATAACACGATTTCTCAATGCACCCAAATAGTCAGCTAGCCAGCTAACAAATAGCCAGATGGGTTTTATTGGTAGCGATACGGGGATTCGAACCCCGGTTCTGTGGTTGAGAACCACATGTCCTAACCCCTAGACGATATCGCCAGACGAGGGTCGAGCCGGTTGCCTGAACCCCACATGTTAGCATGAGGACTTCGGCCATTTCTAACCGCCACCTATGCGCCTCACACTGCCCGTCTTCATCGCCCTCGCCCTCACCAGCGTCGCCTGTGGCGCCGCGCCGTCTGCCAACCCCGCCGCCGATGTGCCGGCCGCGTCGGCGAAGGAAGCCCGGCGAGTCGATCCCGCAACGGCCGGCTCTGTTTCCGGCAGAGTCACGCTGAATGGCCCGGCGCCCGCACCCGAGATGATGCGGATCGCCGCCGACCAGACCTGCATCGCGGCGATGGGATCGGACGCGAAGAGCGACGCGATCCTCGTCGGCGCGGACGGCGCGATTCAGAATGCGTTCGTCTATATCAAAGACACGCTCAGCGACTACACGTTCGACACGCCGACGGCGCCCGTGGTGCTCGACCAGGTGGGCTGCCGCTACACGCCGCGGATCTTCGGTGTGCGCGTGGGTCAGCCCGTCGAAATGCTGAACAGCGACGCGACGATGCACAACGTGCACGCGATGCCGATGGTCAACCAGGAATTCAACCGCGGCATGCCGCAGCAGAACAGCCGCATGACGCAGATCTTCACCGCGCCCGAGCAGATGGTGCGCTTCAAGTGCGACCTGCACTCGTGGATGAACGCCTACGGCGGCGTGATGCCGCATCCGTTCTTCGCGGTCACGGGCGCCGACGGCGCGTTCTCGCTGAAGGGCGTGCCGCCGGGCACGTACGACGTGGCGATCTGGCACGAGAAGCTCGGTTCGACGACGAAAACCGTCCAGATCGGCAACAGCCAGGCGGTCTCGCTGAACGTCACGCTCTCGGCCAAGAAATAGCGGCCACTCGATGAACGATCTGCTCGTCCTGACGAAAGTCCGACTGAACACCCTTGTTGTCTTCACGACGGCCGCGGGCTTCTACATGGGCGCGCGCGGGCCGATCGACTGGCTCCAGATGACGATGGTGTGCTTCGGCACGGCGCTCGTCGCGGGCGGCTCGGCGGCGTTCAATCAGATTCAGGAGCGCGACGTCGACGCGCTGATGGATCGCACGAAGAACCGGCCGATGCCGCAGGCCCGCGTCACAGTCGCGCGCGCGCGCACAGTGGCCTACGGCACGTCGATCGCGGGCCTGGCGCTCCTTCTTTACTTCAGCAACGCGCTGGCCGCCGGCATCGCGCTGGCGACCTCCGTGCTCTACGTCGTGATCTACACGCCCCTGAAGCTCAAGTCGTCGCTCGCCACCGTCGTCGGCGCGGTGCCGGGCGCGCTGCCGCCGATGATCGGGTGGGCGGCATCGCGCGGGTCGGTGGAGCTCGTGTCGTGGACGCTCTTCGTGATCATGTTCTTGTGGCAGCTGCCGCATTTTCTGGCGATCGCGTGGATGTACCGCGACGACTACGCGAAGGCGTCGATGCCGATCCTGACCGTGCTCGACAAGGACGGCGCGATGACCGGCCGCCAGGCCGTGGTCTACGCCGCGGCGCTCGTGCCGTTCAGCGTGGCGCCGATGCTCTTCGGCATGGCCGGCCGCGGCTACGGGATCGGCGCGCTCGTGCTCGGCGTCATGCTCGTGGCCGTCGCGACCGGGTTCGCGTTCCAGCGCACGCGCTCCAACGCGCGCATGCTGTTCCTGGCGTCGATCACGTACCTGCCGCTGCTGCTGATCCTCATGGCCGTCAGCCGCCGGTAATCACGTGATACCGACGCTCGAGCAACTGCCCGCGCTCAACGCCGCCCTCAACGGCACGTCGGCGATTCTGCTCGTCATCGCCTACATCCTCATCAAGAACAAACGCATCGACGCGCATCGCCGCGTGATGCTGACGGCGTTTGCCACGTCGGCGCTGTTCCTGACGTCCTATCTGATCTACCACGCGCAAATCGGCTCGAAGCCCTACCCGGGCGTCGGCCTGATGCGCGCGGTCTACTTCTCCATCCTGATTCCTCACGTCCTCCTGGCCGCCCTCGTCCTGCCGCTGGCGATCGTCACGCTATGGCGAGGACTGGCGATGGACGTCGCACGGCACCGCAAGATCGCGAGAATCACATTGCCGATCTGGTTGTTCGTGTCGGTCACGGGTGTCGTTGTGTACTTCATGCTTTACAGCGGGTGAGCGGGTAAGTGGGTGAGGTGGTAAGTAGGTGATCGGGTGAGATGGTGCGACGGGTGAGATGGTAGATGCACCTGCTCCCCCGAACGCACCAACTCACCTGATCACCCCCTCACCCGCTCACCACCTCACCCGCTCACCTGAAATAAGATCCGCCAGTGCACGTCTTTCTGGAGGCCCTGTGGATCGCCCTGCCCGTGATCGTCGGCGGGGCGCTGCACATCACGGCGATCCGGAAGAACGTCCTGCCGGCGCTGGCTGAGATTCCGCTCGACGCCGGCATGACGTGGCGGGGACGCCGCGTGTTTGGCGCCAACAAGACGCTGCGCGGCGCGTTGCTGATGATCGCGTTCACGACGCTGTCGGCCGTGCTGCAGGCGTGGATCGCATCGCGCTTCGCATGGGCGCGGGATCTGACGCCGCCTGAACTGACGTCGGCCGGCCCGCTCGTGTGGGGCGCGCTGCTCGGCGCCGGCTACGTGATCGGCGAACTGCCCAACAGCCTGCTCAAACGCCAGATCGACATCGCACCCGGCGCCGCCGGATCCGGCGCGCTCGGACCCGCGTTCTGGATCATCGATCAGGTCGACAGCCTGCTCGGCGCGTTGGTCGCCATGTCGTTCGTCTGGCTGCCGCCCTGGCCCG
>SCUN01000042.1 GCA_004297655.1 Acidobacteriota bacterium
GTTTATCGTCAGAGTGGTCGCGGGCGACTCGATTGTGATCGTGAACTCGGGTGCACAGGTGCACGGGTGCACAGGTGCAACTGGGATCTCTGCGTTCCATAACGTGTGCAGGCATCGCGGAACGACGCTCTGCACGGAACCCCAGGGCCAACTGAACGGATCGATGCAGTGTCCGTACCACGCGTGGACGTACGGCTACGACGGCACGCTCGTCGGCGCGCCGCACATGGACGGCACGCCGCATTTCCGCAAGGCGGACTTTCCGCTGAAGCGCGTGCGGTGTGAAGTCTGGGACGGGTTCATCTGGGTCAACCCATCGAACGACGGGCCCACGCTCCGCGAACAGCTCGCCGATCTCCCGGAGAAGTTCGCGCCGTGGAAAATCGGCGACCTCCGGCGAGGCGCACGGCTCGAGTACGACATCCCCGCGAACTGGAAGCTGATCCTCCAGAACTTCAGCGAGTGCCTGCACTGCCCCAACCTGCACCCGGTCCTGAACAAGCTCTCGCACTACCTCAGCGGCGAGAACGAGCCGCTCCATCCGGGCTACATGGGCGGCCGCATGGATCTCTCGCCCGGCGTCGAGACGATGTCGATGGACGGCGCGCGATCGTGCGCGTATCTGCCGTCGCTGGGTCCGGATGAAAAACGACGCGTGTACTACTACGCCGTCTTCCCGAATCTGCTGATCAGCGCGCATCCGGACTACGTGATGGTGCACACGTTGTGGCCACTGGCGTGCGATCGGACGAAGCTGGTCTGCGAGTTTCTGTTTCATCCGTCCGAACTAGCGAAGCCTGGTTTCGACACGAAGGGGATCCTGGATTTCTGGGACATGACGAACAAGCAAGACTGGTTCGTGTGCGAGCTCGCGCAGCAGGGCATCAGCTCGCGGGGCTACACGCCCGGACCGTACTCAAATCGCGAAGAACTGCTTTACGCGTTTGACCAGTTCATCGTGGAGCGCCTGAAAGCGGCCGGCGACGTCTGAGGTTTCCGCTGGGTCTTCACAAAGATTGAACAGCGAGGATCGCCCGCTCCGCCGCTCGTACTGCACCTTCCAGCACCCGTCACGAAGACCAAACCAGTCCAGCGAGTAGTCGGCGAAGAACGGCGCGATGCGCGCCGCCGGCGCCAGGAGCGACGCGCCCTCGATGCCATCGGGCGCGCGCGCGCCAATCAGGTCGAGAATTGTCGGCGCAACGTCGAGCACGCTGGCCGGGTCCGTCACACGATGCTCGCCAATGGTCGCGCCCGGAATCGACAGCATCATCGGCACGTGGACGTTCTCTTCCCAGATCGAGAGCGTATGACCGGCGTTGCCGTTGTGCTGGCCGAAGGCCTCGCCGTGGTCGCCGAAGACCAGGACCATTGTGGGATTGATAAGTGAGGGATTGATAAGTGAGGTGAGCAAGGTGCCGAGGGCCTGGTCGGCTTCGTGGAGCGCGTTGCGATAGCGATCGAACTCCGAGTTCACCGGGAACGGGCCGGGAATGGCCGACGCGTACGGATGGTGACCCGCCGCCGGCATGTACACGAGAAAGAACGGCCGCGTATCGTGCTCATCGTCGATCCACGCGCGCATGCGCGCGACGGTGGAGGCCTCGTCGACGCCGAAACTCGAACGGACGACCCCGCCGATGGCGCCGGCGTCTTCGGCGACGTCGAAACCCGACTGCTTCACGAGCGCGTCCATGCCGAGGTACGCGAATCGGCCGGAATGGAAGAGCCCGGTTCGATAGCCCGCCCGGCCGAGCGCGGCCGGAAGCGACGTGCACGAATCCTGAAGCGACTCCTGAAGCGGCGCGCCGGCGCGGGGCGCTCGCGAGCATAACGTCGCGTACAGCCCCTTCACGCTTTCGGGGTACACCGCGTACGCCGCATCGAACACGACCGATCGGCGGCCGAGCGCCGTCAGATTCGGCATCGGATCCGCGTCGGCTCCGTACAATCCCAGATACTGCGACGCGGTCGACTCGAGAATGACCATGACGATGTTCATGCCGCGCGCGGATCCGCGAAGGGCTCCGAGGTTCGTACGAGTCAGGGGGTTCGTACGGGTCAGAGGGTTCATGCGATGACGGGGGTTCCCCGCGACGCCGCCGGCAACGCCGCTGGCGGGAAGGAGCACCGTCAGCGCATTTCGCTCGAACCCCGTCGAGTCCTTCGCCTTCGTCGTCGCAGCGCCGACGACAATGGCGATCAGCGCGACAAGCCCGGCCGCCATTCGGCGCCGCTTCATCGCAAACGGCAACACAACACCGAAGCAGACGACGGCCGCCAGCGGCAGCAGGTTGCCCGGCGTCAGGTAGTAGCGGATCGAATCGGCGAGCGGTCCGGCCGCGGCGCGCAACATCGGCGGCGTGAGCCAGGACCCCAGGACTCGCGCGACCGGAACGTTGACGGCAATCCAGGCGACCAGCACCGCGTACGGAATCCAGATCCAGCGCTTCCCTTTCGCCGCCAACTCCAGCACGCCGAACGCCGCCGCGATCGCGGCGTCCTGCCAGAAGAGCCAGGGACTGGCGGCGCCGATGACGAGGAGCTTCGCCAGGACGAGGACGAAGAAGACGCTCGCGGCGGCGTTGGGGATCACGCCGCCCTGCCGTCGATGGTGAGTCTGGACGTCGAGTGCAACGACCTCGACGTCTGCCCCACCACGTTCACTCGCTTGAGCAGCCACCAGGCCACGCGTCGTCCGTCGCCGCGGCGGCGCCAGATCCAGTCGTGCACGAGCACCAACGGCGCCGGCGGATCGCGATAGAAGACGTCGCGATCGCCGACGAACGCGAGCGGCACGATGACCATGTCCGCGCCAACGGCGTGATCGACCGTGTAGTCAGCCTCGACGAAACGGATGCTGCCGCCCACGAACCTCCGCGCCGATTCGAGGTGCTTCGGATTCCGGTCCACGATCGTGATCGCCGCATCCGGCAACAACCGTCGAACGATGATCGTCGTCCTCGGAAACAGTCCGCCGCCGATGATGACGACGTGTTTGATGTTGGATAGCCCGACGAGCGAGCGCGCGATGGCGGGTTGATGTGAACGGAGGACGAGGAACTGCAGGGCCGCGGACCTCAAGACCAGTCGTTCGAGCAGATCGAGCGCAGCCGGCACTTCATCCAGCCAGCGGAGAACGGGCGGCCAAGCGCTGTGTCTCGTTGCGCTTGCCTCGCCGAAGCCCGAAGGGCGAAGGCGGGTCCAATGCACCGCCGGTTTCGCGTGATGTTCGACGTGGAGCCCATCGCGAAAGAACAACCAGTTATAGATCCGCCCGTAGTGGCTCGTCGTCCCATGCGCGTGTTCGAAGTGGCCCTGGAGTTGGCACAGCGCGAGGCCGATCAAATAGCCCGGGAGGTAGACCGTGACGAAGAACCGCGGCGCCGTGACGATCAGCAGCGTCCACAGAGCGAGGACGAGGGCGGATTCGGCGGCAAGCCGTGGCGTCATGCGGATCGACGCGCCCTCCCTGCCGGCGTGATGCGCGAGGTGCCGCGCCCGCCACAGTTGATGCGGGAAGCCGAGCTCGAGCGTGAGCAGCCACGAGAAGACGAGGTTGAGACGCCGGTCGCGGAAGAACGGCAGGTGAATGAAATTGTGGGAGATCGTGTTCGCGTTCCACCAGAGGCCGATCGCGATCAGTGGCATCGACGGCCAGGCGACCAACGCCGCGCCATGCATCAGCGCGAGCGCGACGAGCGCCCCGTCCCACGGGGAGTGGCGCAGGACACTCGTCGCACGCATGGGTTCCTACTTTCGGCCGAGGGCCGACTTGAGCGCCGTGACGAGCGTCGGGTATTCGCCGTACTTCCCGATCTTCACCACGCCGATGTTCGACTGATAGACGTCCGGCTGCGACGGCGGCTCGGTGACGGGCCGCACGCGCGGCTTCGCCTTGCCCCACCGCGTGCCGAAGCCGACGGCTTCCGACTTGCCGGCGACCGATTTCAGGTCGCTCCACTCGGCCGCGCACATCGCGCTCTGCCCGGCCGCGCACGTGAAGAACAGGTAGCCG
>SCUN01000333.1 GCA_004297655.1 Acidobacteriota bacterium
GGTCAATCTGATCGTCGGCATCTTTTCGCAATTCGACCTCGACGCGCCCTCGCAGGATCTCATCAATTCGGACTTCGTCATCGGCTCGCAGGTCTCAGCGGGCCGGGGCCGCCTCGCCGCCCGCCTGCGCCTGCTTCACCAGAGCAGCCACCTCGGCGACGAGTTCGTGCTGCGCAATCCGCACATCGTCCGCGATGAGTTCGGCTTTCAGGCCATCGACGGGCTCGTTTCCTACGACGCCGACCTATGGCGGGTGTATGGCGGCGGCGGATATCTCTTCTTCATTCACGATGACCTCGATCCGTGGGCGGTGCAGGGCGGGGCCGAGGCCCGGAATCGCCGAGCGGCCCGCGGGACATTCCATCCGGTTGCCGCCGTCGACTTCAATTCCCTGCAGTCCCGTAACTGGGGCGTCACGGCATCGGCCGCCGCCGGTGTCGCGTGGGCCAGCCCCACCTCGACCCGGCAATTCCGGGCGCTGCTCGTGGCACTCCGCGGGCACATGCCGTTCGGTCAGTTCTCCCGCACCCAGAAGCTAGGCAACGTCGGCGTGCAGTTTCAGTTCGAGTTCTGAGGAGGACGCCCGGGCGTAACAAACGGTCGTCGAACGAGACAGAACAGCATCGGAGGCTCACGGTGAAAGCACACGGCTACGTGATCGGGAAGGCGGGCGCATCGTCGCCCGACTTCGCGCTGAGTTTGTCGAGCGGATTCATGGCCACCATCGCGATCACGATGGTGATGTATCTGCTCCCTGCGGTGGGACTGCCGCAGGTGGATCTGCCCCTGTGGATCGCGCGACTCTTCGTGGACGGCCCCGCATCGGTGGGCGCATTGGGAGTGGTCATCCACCTGGCAACGGGCCTGGTGTTTGCCTGGATCTACTCCCAGCACGTCGAGCCGCGGCTGATCCTCGGCCCCGCCACCAGCGGACTCCTCTTCGGCGGGGCAATGTGGGTGTTCGTGCAAGGGCTTGCCGTGCCCGTGTTGGGCAGCATCGGCAGCGCGCTCGGCGGCACCGGCGCGGGACCGGGCCTGTTCTCCGCGGGACTTGGCGCCGCGGCCGCGGCGGCGAGTCTCGTCGCGCACCTCGCCTATGGCGGCGTCCTCGGGTACGTCTACGGTTGCCGAGGCGGCGGCAGGTGCCGTAAGGCTTGAGGGGCCTTGACGCTACTTCACTAGCCAGGTTGTGTCCGGAAAGAACGCGCGCCACGCGAACCAGTACGACAGATTCGCCGGTATTTCCTGAAGACGGGCCCCCTGCAACGTGCCCGAGAGCGCTCGACCGGTGATCGGATCCCAGACCGAACCCGTCGCCGCGTCGATCAGCCGGCGCTCGCCGCCTTCGCGGCGGATCGAGAATGCGTGATCGCCCGCGCGGAACACACGCGCGTTGACTCGGCTGTCGGCAGCGAGGACAACCGGCTGACCGCCCGCCTCGGCGATCACGACCGGCGTCTTCGCGAGTGCCGCAAGATCGACGGCAAACGCCCCGCCGGCCAAGCGGAATCCGGCGATCCGCGCCTTTGGATCCACGCCCTTTGAACTCCGCATCCGCCCGGTCGCGCCCAGGCTGCCGCTCCCGTGGTACGTGTCATACACATCAGTCATGCCCTCAGGACCGCGCGGCGACGCCTTCGAAAGGACCAGAGTCTCCGGGTGCTGCTTCAGCCACTCCCTCCACGGCATCATCGTCGCCGGCAGTTGCGTCAACGTGCGCCCCTTGAGCGGGCCCTGAATCGAGACGCCGGCGGCCTGCGCCCACCACGAGTCGGTCTCCCGGTCGTACATCACGAGGTTCTCGCGCCACAGCATGCCGCTGACGCCGAAGCGAAGCGTGCGACCTCCCACCTGGCGCGAGTAGACCACGCCGGTGAAACACAACGGGCACCAGGTCACCGCGATCGGCGATGTGCCGAGCACGTCGTTGACAATCTCGTGGCCGTTCAGATGCCACGTGGAGTAGGCCTTCGCGGTCGTGCCGTCGGTGATACCGATGACCAGCTCGTCACCGCTCATCGTCTTCGCGTCCGCGCCTCGAGTGAAGACGGGCCGGTCGATGGCGGGAATGGCGTCGCGCGGCAGCCCCCGCATCACCGGGTCGCCATCGACGACGGCAATCTCGGACCACGTCCGCTGCGGAGCGGACAAGACAAGCGCGAGCGCGACGAGTTGAGCGAGCATCACCATTCTCCTGGAAATGGCATCAGCGGTCCGCTGTGCGAGAGGTCCGTGGGCCGGAACTTCGCGACAAATCGGCGGTCGATGACGTCTTTCAGTCTCCAGCACCATGCTCCCGCAACGGCCACGCCACGCCAGTCGGCGATGGCCTGACCGTCTCCGGTATTAAGCAGCTGGAGGAATCTACGGCGCGGCCGGTAGGACGTGAGCGGCCGCCCGCTCAGCGAGCGCTGGAGGTTTGACCACAGCACGGGCCCTTCGCGCACGGCCGTGACGCCGGCTTTGGGCAAGCGGGCCGCGGCCACCGTTCCCGAGTCGCCCACCACGAAGATCGGATGACCGCTCAAGACCTGCAACGTGTCGAGAGTGAGCGGGAACCCGCGTGCGTCCGCGGGCATCTTCAGAGACGCGAGCGGCGGCGCCGCCGTCGCCGATGTCGCCCAGAGCGTGACGTCCGCTTCGACGATCGTTCCGTCGCTGAGGGTGAGCGCAGTGCCGTCGACGCCGACGACTCGCCGCTCACGCATGACGCGGACGCCGGACCTGGCGCACGCTCGCTCCGCCAATGCGGCCGCGCGAGGCGTCGCGCCCGGCAACAGCCGCGTTCCGCCCGAGATCAACGTGCACTCGCAGGCGGAGTTGCCGGGCAGATGCCGAGCCATATGCGGCGCGACACACAGCGCGAGTTCAGCGCCGCCGAAGCCGCCGCCGACGACCGCGACGCGCAACGACTCCCCGGCACGCTCATGCCGGGCGACC
>SCUN01000334.1 GCA_004297655.1 Acidobacteriota bacterium
GAAGAGCGGATCGTCGAGGCCCGTCATCTTCAGCGCGCGGCCGAGCCGGCGCGCATCGACGTTGCGGATGTTGCCTTCCGCCTGCAGCGTGACCGCGTTCTCGGCGCTCGTCAGCTGCACCGTCGTGCCGGCGGCGACGAGCGCGCCTTCGACCGGCGAGTCTGTCAGGCGCGCGGTGACGTTCCATTCGCCCTCGGTCCAGTGAACGGTGAACGTCTCCGCGCCCGCCTCCGCGTCCAACTGCGGAAATGCCCACGCCTCGGGCAACCGCCGCGGGTCCACGTGCGCCAGGTGATCGCCGGTGACGTCGATGACGACCTTCGGGCTGGTGATCACCGTGCCGGCGACGTGCGCATTCGCGCCGTACGCGGTCGTGACCGCCTCGAACGTCACGAGGTTGTTGGCGTAGGTCACCGTGCCGTCAAGCGACTCCGCGTCGGCGCCGAACGCGCGCACGGGACCGCCCGCCAGCGCGACTTTCGCCGTCCACCGCGCCGGCGATCCGGTCCCCACGACGGTGTAGGTGGTCTTGCCGGTGACCTCGCTCGCCCACTGCGGATCGAGCGTGACGGCCTGCGCATCGAATCGCGCGAGATCCGCCGCGCCCGTGATCCGCACGTCTCTGGCCGAGGTCGCAATCACGGTGTCGGTCACGAGCCGGCCGGCCGATGTCGCCAGCGTTCCGCGAATCACCGTGCGATCGAACGTGCCGCCGATATGCAGCGGCCCCGTCGCGTCCAGCGCGATCGTGTCCATCAACGGCGAGAACCGCTTCCATGCGCGCGTGTCGAAGCGATCGAGCGCCGCCGTGAGATCCACGGGCCGGCCGCCCGGAGCGCTCGTGCCGATCGTGCCGTCGACCTGAATCGTGCCCGTCGCGCTCACGATACGCAGCGCGGTAAAGCGCGTGTTCTCGTTGCCGAACGTCAGCACGCCCGTGGCGCTCCGCGCCTGGAACGCGTCATCGGGCGTCGCGAAGCTCAGCCGGCTCAACGTGAGCTCGGTCGGCCCGCCCAGGCGGAGTTTCAAGTCGCCGTTGATCCGGTTCAGCTCCTCGGGCAGCCGCCACACGCCGCCGCGCGCTTTTGAGATCAGCCGGCCGTTGACGACTTCGATCCTCGCGAGCGTGAAGGGCGCGGCGGGCGCGCCGGACGGGCGTCGCGGCTTCATCCACTCGCCGGTGCTCCATCGGCCCTGCGATTCCTCCAGCCGCACGACGGGATCGACCACGCGGATGGCGCGGATCTCGCGGCGTCCGCGCCAGAGGCCCCACGCGCTGTACTCGACATCAATGCGCGCCGCGGCCAACACCGTCTGTCCGCGGCGATCGAACGACACGTCGCTGAGCGTCACGCCGCGCAACAGGGATCCGCTCACGCGGCCCACCCGGAACGTGCCGTCGAGAAACTGGCTCGCCTGACTTTCGATCAGTTGCCGCACCTGGCCGCGCCCCCACTCCGAGCGAATCGCGAACACCGCGAAGAGCACGGCAATGACGATGAGCGCGGCGAGCGCGAGCGTCGAGCGCTTGAGCCAGACCCGGATCCGCATCAGAACGCCTGGCCGATGCTGAAGTGGAAACGGAATCGGCGGTACTGGCCGGCGGCGGCGCCTTTGATGACGAGCAAATCGTCGGGCGTCAACTGGTACGCGACGTCGACCCGAATCGCGCCGACAATCGTCCGGTAGCGCAGGCCGGCGCCGATATTCGCGCGCAGGTCCCTGGGGTAGAGGCGCCAGCTGCGATTCCACACGTTGCCGGCGTCCACGAAGCCCACCAACCCGATGGCGCCGGGCATCCAGCGCACCTCGCCGCTCGTTTCGAGCATCGAGAACCCGCCGATCGGCAATCCCTGCGACGTGAGCGGCGCCACTTCGAAGCGCCCCCACCCGCGCAGGCTGGTGGCGCCGCCGAGGAAGTAGCGCTTGAAGAACGGCACGGTCGTCGCCGCGTCGCCCGGCGATCCGATCGATCCGGCGCGCACGTGACCGGCGAGCACGACCGTCGAGCCGATCGGCACGTAGCCGCGTCCCTCGCCGGAGAGTTCGCGGTAGGAGAAGTCGCCCCCGGCGAATTTTCCGGCCGCCTCGAAATGCGCGCTCAGCAGCACACCCCTTCGTGCATCGAGCAGGTTCGCGACCGTATTGCGCTGCGCGTCGAGCGTCACGGCCGACACCGTGCCGCGGCCCTCGCCCGTCACCGGATTCAGGCCCAGCGCGATGAGGTTGGGCCGGAAGTCCGGATCGGCGAGCGCGGCCGGCGAGACTTCGTAGGATTCGTATTCGCGCGCGAAGGTGATCGAGACCGACCCGCGCGTGCGCCCGCCGCTGATCGCCTCGTCGCGGGCGAGCACTTTCAGCAAGCCGACCCGGCCGCCGGTGGTCCGTAGCGTGTAAGCGGGCGTGCTCGCATACCAACTTTGGGCGTTGACGCCGGCCGACAATCCATGACCGAGGGCGGGCTCGTTGAACGACAACCGCACGCCGCGCTCGAGTGACGAGAACTTCCCTTCCGCCGTGCCGACGCGCGCGCCGCCGAGGAAATTCACGTGCGTGAACTTCGCGTCCACTCGCGCGTGATCTTCCGACCCGTAGCCGACACCGAAGGTCGCTTGACGGTGCGGCGCCTCGATGACGGTGATGTTCGTGGCGACGTGCGCGGAGGTCGCGCCGCCGGGGTCAATGGGCACCGTGATCTCGCCAACCTCCACGTTCACGAACTGGAACAACTCGAGCGAGTACAGCTGCCGCTGGCTCCGCTGAAGACTGGCCAGGCGAAACGGTTCCCCCGGCTCGAACGACAACTGGCGCAACACGACCTCGC
>SCUN01000335.1 GCA_004297655.1 Acidobacteriota bacterium
TCGATTCGCTCGCCGCACGGCGACAACCACGACATGTGGATCAATCCGAAAGACGGCAACACGATGATCCAGTCAAACGACGGCGGCGCGAACGTCTCGAACGACGGCGGCCGGACGTGGTCGTCGATCATGAATCAGGTGACGGGCGAGTTCTACGCGGTGTGGCCCGACAACGGGTTCCCGTACAAGATTTACGGCGCGCAGCAGGACGACAGCACCGTCATCATCTCGAGCGTCGCGAATCCGTTCAATCTGAACGACTGGACGGGCGGGCCGGGGTGCGAGACGGGTCCGATCATTCCGCACCCGACCGACATCTACACGATCTACGGTTCGTGCAAGGGGCAGTACGAGGTCCAGGATCTGCGCTCGAATCAGACGAAGCAGTACTGGATCGGCGGACAGTCGCTCTACGGCAACGGCGGGCAGGAGCTGATCTACCGCTTCCAGCGCGTGTCGCCGATGAACACGTCGCCATTCGATCCGAACGTGCTCTATTACGGATCGCAGTTCGTGCATCGCACGCGCGACAAGGGCGTGATGTGGGAGAAGATCTCGCCGGATCTGACCGAGTTCGACCCGTGCTGTCAGGCGGCGAGCGGCGCGCCGATCACGCGCGACGCCACGGGCGAAGAGGTGTACAGCACGCTCTACGCGATCAGCGAATCGCCGCTCGAAAAGGGCGTGATCTGGACGGGCGCGAACGACGGGCCGTACAGCGTGACGCGCGACGACGGCAAGACCTGGGCGCGCGTGACGCCGAAGGACCTGCCGAAAGGCGGCCGCGTGGCGTTCATCGATCCGTCGCCGCACCGCAAGGGCTCGGCGTACTTCGCCACCTACCGGTACCTCCTCGGCGATTACGCGCCGTACATCTACAAGACGGATGACTACGGCAAGACGTGGAAGCGGCTGACCGACGGCAAGAACGGCATTCCCGCCGACACGCCCACGCGCGTCGTCCGCGAAGATCCGAACAAGCCGGGGCTGCTCTATGCCGGCACCGAATTCGGGATGTACATCTCGTTCGACGACGGCGCGAACTGGCAGCCGTTCTTCCAGAACATGCCGCAGGTGCCGATCAACGACATCAAGGTGTTCAGGAAGGACCTCCTCGTGGCGACCCAGGGCCGCGCGTTCTGGATCATGGACAACTTGAGCGCGGTGGAGCAGTTGGCGCCTGCGACGGCGGCCGACGCGCTGAAGCTCTTTGCGCCGCGTGACGGCTACCGCACGCGCGTCAGCCCGAACACGCTGGGCCCGATGTTCGAGTACTACCTGCCGTCCGTGCCGCAGGGCGCGGTCACGGTCGAGGTGCTCGACGCGAAGGGCGCCGTGGTCAACACGTACAGCAGCGACGCGCAGCCGGCGGCGGCCGGCCGCGGCGGTCGCGGCGGCCGGGGCGGTGGCGCGCCGGCGGGCGGCGACACGCCGGATCCGGAAGCGGGAACGGGCGGCGGCGGATTCGGCGGCCGCGGCGGCGCGGTCGTGCAGACGCGCGTGACGAAGGATACGGGGATCAACCGCGTGGTCTGGAACCTGCAGAGCAAGGACGGCTTCACGATGCCGCCCGGCGCGTATCAGGTGCGGCTCACCGTGAATGGCGCGGCCCAGACGCAGCCGTTCAAGGTGCTGATCGATCCGAATGTCGCGGCGAGCGGCGTCACGCCGGCCGATCTGGTCGAGCAGTACGAACACACGCGCGCGATGCGCGCGTTCTCAACGCAGGTGGCGGAACTGGTCGCGCGCGTGCGCGCGGCGCGCAACGCCGCGAAGAGCGGCCCGGCCGACAAGCTGGCTGAGATCGACAAGGTCTACTCGCAGCTCGTCGACTGGCCGGAGGGCGTTCGCTACGCGCGTCCGGGTCTCCAGACGCACACGAGCTATCTCAGCGGCCTCGGCACGCGCACCGATCAGAAGGTCGGCCGCGACGCGATCGAACGGCTGGCGCAGTTGCAGAAGGACTACGCGCGGATCAAGGCGGAAGCGGACAAGCTGCTGGGAGTAGGCGGAGGGCTTTAGCCCTCCGCGCCCCGCAGGGCTGAAGCCCTGCGGCTACTTCTTGATCGTGGTCTCCACCGGCAGCTTCTTGAGACTCCACTCGTCCATCGAGCCGTCGTAGAGCTTCACGTTGAAACCGGCCGCGCGGGCGGCGAACAGCGTCGAGGTCGCTTGCTGTCCGATGTGGCAGTAGGTGATGACCGTGTCGCCCGGCTCCACGCCGGCGTCCTTGAAGATGGTCTGGAGTTCCGCGTCGCTCTTCAGTTTGCCGTCATCGGCGTAGACCGACGAGAACGGCACACTCAACGCGCCGGGGATATGGCCGCGATTGCGCGCCGCGGCGTTGCCGCCTTCCTGCGTGCCGTCGTAGAAGGCCTTGTCGCGCGCATCAATGATTTTGACGGCTTTCGCCGTCTGGGCCTTCTGCACGTCCTCGAGACTCGCGACGATCGGCAGAATTCTGAGGGGCGCGAGCGTGCCCGGCTTCACGACCGGCATCTCGCTCGTCGTCGGACGGCCTTCCGCTTCCCAGACGTCCAGGCCGCCGTCCATCAGGACGGTGTTGGCGCCGAGCCCGGCCCAATTGAGCGTGAGGATCACGCGCATCGACGGCGAGAAGTACTTCTTGGCCTGATAGACGACGATCTTCGAGTTGTCCGAGATGCCGAGCGCGGCGAGCGTCGCGCGCAGTTCTTCCGCACTGGGCAATTCCAGCGCGAGCGCGCCCGGCGCGCGGGGCGCAGCCCAACCGGGTCCGTTCAAGCTCACCAGGCGGGCGTCCGCGATGTGCTTCGCCGGATAGTCGGCGGGGTCGCCAACGTGGAGCAACACAAGGTTCGGGTCCTTCAGGTGGCTCGCGACCCATGCGGTGGTGACGAGCATGCCGTCGCGAGGTGACGCCGGGCCCGATTGCGCCAACGGCGCGGCGGATCCGAGGGTGGCCAGCGCGATGGCGAGCGGGGCAAATTGAAGAGTGTGTCGCATAGGCCGATTGTAAGATGAGCGCGTGAGACAGCATCGACTGTTCGTAATCGCCGCGGCACTCCTCGCGGGCGCGAACGCGTCGGCCCAGGGCCGCGATCCCGTGCCGCAACAGCCGGCCGGAACCCCCCAGGCGCCGATTGTCCGCACCGCTTCGCTCGCCGGACAGGTTGTCGATGCAGATACCGGCGCGCCGATCGGCGGGGCGTTCGTGCGTCTGCAGTCGCGCCTCCTTGCGGCGGCGGCGACAGCGGCAGGCGGACGAGCCGGCGCGGGCCCCGCACCGGCGATCTTCCCGTCGACGGCACCGCAAGCCGGCACCGATGCCGTGATCACTGACGGCGACGGCCGTTTTGTCTTTCACGATCTGCCAAAGGGCGCCACGCAACTCTCGGCAACCGCCGCGGGCTATCTCGATCGGGCGGCGTCGGGTGTGCCGACGCGGCCGATTCAACTCGAAGACGGCCAGCATCTCGACGGCGTGCGGCTCCGACTGCTGAAGGTCGCGAGCGTGAGCGGCGTCGTTCTCGACGAAGCGGGGGAGCCGGCGGTCGGTCTGACGGTTCGGGCGCTCCGCCGTGAAGTGCCTCAGGGCATTCCGCGATTGACGATGAGCGGGTTTGGCCGCACCGATGACCGCGGGGCGTACCGCATCGACAACCTGCCGCCCGGCCAGCTCTACGTCGTCGCGCCGCAGAATCAAACCACCGTGCCGGCCGCGGAAGCCGACAAGAACCAACTGCCGCTCGCGGCGATGAGCCCGCTGATCGAAGCGATGACCGGCGGCACGCAGTCCTCGATCACGCCGCCCGGCGTCCGCATCGGCGACCAGCTCTGGCGTAACAACGATCAATCCGCGCCCGGCGGTCCCGGCTACTCGCCGGCGCCTCCCGTGAACGGCCGACTCGCCGCGTATCAGACGACGTTCTATCCGGGCGTGACGCAGCTCTCACAAGCGATGACGATCACGCTCCGCTCCGGGGAGGATCGCTCGGGCCTGGACTTTCAGATCCGCCCCACCGCGTCCGCGCGAGTGAGCGGCATCCTGATGGGCGCCACCGGACCTGCTGCGAGCACGCAACTGCGGCTCGTGCCGGCGCCGGGCCGCGCGGATGACGACGCGCTTGTAGTCGCCACCGCGACCACGGCCACGGATGGGACGTTCACGATGCTCGGTGTGCCGACGGGGCAGTACATCCTGAAGGCGACGATGAACGCGCGCGGCCTGGCGCCGATCAACATCCCGCCGGAGGCGATGGCGAACATGCCGCCGGAGTTGCTCGCGGCGATGCAGTCGCGCATGAACACCGGCGGCGATTCCTTCTTCCTGCAGGCGCCGATCGCCGTCGGCGATCGCGATGTCACGGGACTCGCGCTCGCGATGCGGGTGGGCGCGAAGCTGAGCGGCCGGGTGGTGCTGGATGGCGCGGCGCCGAAGCCGGCGGCGCAGCAGATGCAGAACGTGCAGGTCACCTTCACGCCCGTGACCGGCGCCTCCGGGTTCGGCAACATGCAGACGCGACTGACCACGGACGCGACCTTTACGACCGGGACGTACGCGCCGGGCCTCTACTCGGCGAGCGTCACGGGTTTGCCGGGGCCGTGGGTGCTGCGCATGGTGACCGTGGCCGGGCGCGACGCGACGACGACCGGGATCGACGTTGGCGAAAGCGATCTCGCCGAAGTCGAGCTGACGTTCACGGATCGGCCGGCAACGCTGACCGGATTCGCCCGACAGGACACGAACGGGCCGCTGCCGGCCTCGACGGTGCTGCTGGTGTCGGCCGACTATCGCGCGGCGCTCAACGCGGGCATGACGCCTCGGCAGCAGGTTGCGATCGTGCAGCCGACCGGCGCCTTCACCTTTGGGCGCCTCCTCCCCGGCGACTACTACATCGTCGCGGTGCTCGATGAAGCGGTGCCGATCGATCGCGACGTGACGTTCTTCGAAGCGGTAGCGCGCTTCGGGACGCGCGTGACGGTCGCGGAGGGCGACACGAAATCGCAGGATCTCAAGATCGTCCGGAGTATTCGATGAGACGTGCGGCGATGACGTTCGTGGCCGTGACGATCGCGCTTGCGGCTGTTTCGGCGGCGGCGTTCGGGCAGGTGCGCGACGTTCAGCGGCCCGCGGTCGGGACGGCGTCGATTTCCGGAGTCGTGATCACCGATTCGCCGACGCCGCGGCCGATCCGGCGCGTGCTGGTGCAACTCACTGAGGTCAATGGCGCCCGCCAACCCGTCGGCGTGATCACCGACGACGCGGGACTCTTTTCGTTCACGGACTTGCCGGTGGGCACCTACACCCTCGTCGCGACGCGAGCGACCTATGTGCCGTCGGCGTACGGCGCGAAGCGTTACGGCCGCGGTTCCGGGGTGCCGATTTCGATCGCGGCGGGCCAGGTCGTCAAGGACGTCACGCTCAAGATGATCAAGGGCGGCGTGATCACGGGCACACTCCGGGATCCCGCGGGACGGCCGGCCGCGAACGCGGAAGTGATCCTCCTGACATCACGAACCGACAGCGGACGCCGGAAGATGGCGGCCATCGCGCAGGGCAGCCAGACGAATGCGCGCGGCGAGTACCGCATCTTCGGGCTGGCCCCGGGTGACTACGTGCTCCGCGCGCAGCCGCCGTCGCGAATGGGGCAGCCGGAGTTAAGGCCCACGACCGCGGCGGAGCTGGAATGGGCGCGCAAGCGCGCGGCGGGCAGCACCACCGAGCCGCCGCCGTCAACGGGGCGTCCGGTCGCTTACGCGGCGTCGTACTACCCGGGGACGGGCGACATCACCACGGCATCGCCCGTCACCGTCGGGCCGGGCGAAGAGCGCGCGGGCATCGACTTCGCGTTCCAGCTGATTCCAACGGCCACCATCTCCGGCCGCGTCTCGACGCCGGACGGACAGGTACCCAAGAACACCAGCGCGTCGCTGCAGGTGCAGAGCACGTCGGCCGGGTCGTTCATCGACACGCTGATCGGCGTGGCGTCGACGGGCGGATTCGGCGGCGGCGTGCGCGTGGGGCAGGACGGGACGTTCTCCGTCAGCGGCGTCGCGCCGGGCAGGTACCGGCTGACGTTGCGCGGTGCGCCGGCGACGGCCGCGGCCCGCCCTGGCGCCGACATGGCGGGTCTGGCGATGTCGATGCCGGGCATGGCCGCGGTCGTTGGCTCGACCTTGTGGGCGGTCGAGGATCTCTCGATCAACGGCCAGGACGTCACGGCTCTCGATATCCGTCTGCAACCGGGTCTCCTGATGTCGGGAACGGTCGCGTTCGAAGGCGAGGATCCCCAGGCGCCGCCCGACGCGTCGCGCGCGTCGCTCATGCTGAACAGCGCCGATCGAGAGTCATCGTCGGCGCTCGATTTGCTGATGAGCATGATGGCCGGCTCGACGCCGGGCCGCACACTCAAGGACCGGACCTTCACGATCGACGGCGTCGCCCCGGGACGTTACCGGCTGATCGCGTCGCCTCCGGGCGTCGTGAATCCGTTCGGCGCCGTGTCCATGGTCAGTCCGGACGGCTGGGTGCTCAAGTCGGTGATGTGGAAGGGCCGCGACATCGCGGACGGCGCGTTCGACATTCAGCAAGGCGACGAGTTGTCCGGCGTGGTCGTCACGTTCTCCAAGGCGGTGACCGAAATCAGCGGCCGGCTGCTCGACGCGTCGGGACGGCCGACATCGGGGTTGCCGATCGTCGTCTTCTCGACGAGACCGGCCGACTGGGCGGCGGGATCGCGCCGCGTGGTGTCCGCGAAGCCCGCGAGCGACGGCAGCTATCGCATCCGCGGGCTTCCGGCTGGTGACTACTATCTGTGCGCGCTGACGGATCTGGATATGAACGACCTCTACGACGCCGCGTTTCTTGAACAGCTCGTCGGCGCGTCGTTCAAGCTCACGCTGACCGACGGCGAGAAGAAGACCCAGGACTTGAAACTGGGCGGAGAGTAGCGCGTGCGTCGATGGTGTGCGCTGGCCGTCATCGCGCTGGCGGCGGCCGTGGGCGTCGCGGCGCAGGCGGCGAACACGAAAGTCGTCTTGCTCGGCACCGGCACGCCGAACGCCGATCCCGATCGCTGGGGACCGGCGGTGGCGATCGTCGTCGGCGATCAGGTGTACCTGGTGGACGCGGGCGTCGGCGTGGTTCGCCGCGCCGCGGCGGCTCGCGCCGCGGGCGTTGCCGCGTTGACGTCAACGTCGCTGTCGCGCGTGTTCCTGACGCATCTGCATTCGGACCACACACTCGGGTTGCCCGATCTGATGTTCTCGCCGTGGGTACTCGAGCGGAAGGTGCCGCTGGATGTCTTCGGTCCGAAGGGCTCTGCCGACATGGCCGCGCACATCGAGGCGGCGTGGCGCGATGACATCGCCATGCGCTTGTACGGACTCGAGCCGCAGCGCACGCGGAATTACCGCGCCATCGTGCATGAGATCAAGCCCGGGCGAATCTACGAGGACGCGGCGGTCAAGGTCGATGCGATCCCGGTCACGCACGGCTCCTGGCCCGAGGCGTTTGCCTATCGATTCACCACCGCCGACCGGGTCGTCGTGATCTCCGGTGACACGACGTCGAACGACGCCGTGGCCGCGGCGTGCAACGGATGCGACGTGCTGATGCACGAGGTGTACTCGGCCGAGAAGTTCAAAATCCGCGAACCCGAGTGGCAGCGCTATCACAAAGCGTTCCACACATCGACGGTCGAACTCGCGGCGCTGGCGGCGAAGGCGAGGCCGAAGCTGCTCGTGCTGTACCACCAGCTCTTCTGGGGCGCGACCGACGATGATCTCGTGAAAGAGATCCGCGCGGCGGGCTACATGGGGGCCGTGGTGTCGGGGCAGGACCTGCATGTCTACTGAGAAGCCGCCCTCGTCAGCGGCGGGTCTCGGCGGCATCGCCAAGTCGGTGTCGGTGGGCCTGCGCGAGATGGGCGCGGTCCGGATGCTCCGCGGCTGGTCCGCGATCAACCAGAGAGGCGGGTTCGACTGCCCGAGCTGCGCGTGGGCCGACCCCGACGGGCCGCGCCATACGGCGGAGTTCTGCGAGAACGGCGCGAAGGCGCTGGCCGACGACGCGACCACGAAAAAGATCGGTCGCGAGTTCTTCGCGAAGTACTCGGTGGAGGAACTGCGTCAGCAAAGCGAGTTCTGGCTGAACGCCCAGGGCCGCATTGCCGAGCCGATGGTCTGGCGCGACGGCGACTCGCACTACCGGCCCATCGAATGGGCCGAGGCGTTCGGGTTGGTCGCGCGATCGCTTAACGCGCTCGACTCCCCGGACCGCGCCGCGTTTTACACCTCCGGCAAAGCCTCGAACGAAGCGGCGTTCCTGTTTCAGCTCTTCGCGCGCGCGTTCGGCACGAATAACCTGCCCGACTGCTCGAACATGTGCCACGAGTCGAGCGGCACTGGGCTCAAGGAAACCATCGGCATCGGCAAGAGCACTGTGACGCTCGACGACCTCGAGCGCGCCAAGTGCATCATCGTCATCGGCCAGAATCCCGGCACGAACCATCCGCGGATGCTGACGTCGCTGGCCAAGGCGAAACGCGGCGGCGCGTCGATCATCGCGATCAACCCGCTCAAGGAAGTGGGGCTGCTGCGGTTCACGAATCCACAGCAGCCGTTGGGTTGGCTGGGCGACGGCGAGTCGCTGACCGACCTCTACCTTCAAGTGAAGATCAACGGCGACGTCGCCGCGCTGAAGGGCATCGCCAAAGCGATTCTCGAAATTGGCGCCGCGGATCGCGAGTTCATCGACCGCCACACGGACGGGTTCGACCGGTTCGCGGCGGACGCCACGTCGGCCACCTGGGAGACGATCTCGTCGGCGAGCGGCCTGACGCGCGAGTCGATCGAAGCGGCTGCGAGGTTGATCGCCGCCTCGCCCGGCGTGGTCATCTGCTGGGCGATGGGACTGACCCAGCACAAGAACGCGGTCGACAACGTGCGCGGCCTCGTGAATCTGGCGCTCGTGACCGGCAGCATCGGCAAACCCGGCGCCGGCCTGATGTGCGTGCGCGGCCACTCCAACGTGCAGGGCGACCGCACGATGGGCATCGGCCATCACATGGACGATCGCTTTCACGACGCGCTCGATCGCGAGTTCGGGTTCAGATCCCCACGATCGGTCGGTCTCGATACTGTCCAGGCGATCCACGCCATGCGCGACGGCAATGTCCGAGTGTTCGTGAGCCTGGGCGGCAACTTTCTTTCAGCCACGCCCGACACCGAGGTCGTGACATCGGCCCTGGCGCAGTGCGAGCTGAATGCGTCCATCGTGACCAAGCTCAATCGCAGCCATCTCGTTGGCATGACGAGGCTGCTGCTGCCGTGCCTCGGCCGCAGCGAGCGCGACGTTCAGGAGTCAGGTCCGCAGTTCACGACGATGGAGAACACGGTGAGTGTCGTCAGCACCTCGGAGGGGATCTTCGAGCCCGCCTCGCCGGCGCTCAAGAGCGAAGTGGCGATCATCGCGGGCCTCGCGAAAGCGACGCTCGGCGGCCGATCGACGGCGCGCATCGATTGGGACGCCCTGACGGCGAACTACGATCGGATTCGCGATCACATCGAGCGCGTGGTTCCGGGGTTCGAGAAGTTCAATGAACGCGTGCGACAGCCCGGCGGGTTCTATCTGCCGATCCCGCCCAAGGACCGCGTCTTCAACACGCCGACCGGGCGCGCGCAGTTTTCGATCACACCGATTCAAGCATGGCATCTGAAGGCCGGTGAGTTCCTGCTGATGACCGTGCGGACGCACGATCAGTTCAACACCGTGGTCTACGGCATGGACGACCGCTATCGCGGCGTCAAGAACGATCGCCGCGTCGTGTTCATCAATCGGGACGACATGCGCGATGCGGGCTTCACCGAGGGGCAGAAGGTGAATCTCACGAGCCACTTCGACGGACGCGAGCGCCAGGTGCGCGACTTCTCCCTCGTGGGCTACGACATTCCCCGCGGCTGTCTCGCGGCGTATTTTCCCGAAACCAATCCGCTCGTCGCGCTCGAGAGCGTCGCCGACGGCTCGAACACGCCGGCTTCAAAATCGGTTGTAGTTACGTTGCAGGTGAGCGGGTAAGCAGGTGAGTTGGTGAGAGGGTGATCGGGTGAGGGGGTGCGACGGGTGAGAGGGTGCATCGCCTTACCGGTTGCACCTTCTCACCCGTCGCGCCTTCTCACCCGTCGCACCTGCTCACCCGATCACCTTCTCACCGCCTCACCCGCTGACCCGCTGACCAGCCGTTTGGCCGTCCTGAACGCAGCCCTGAGCATTGGCTGCGTGAGCCGCCCGGTGTGGGTGTTCTGGCGGCTGGGATGGTACGCGCAGACGATCACCGGCGCGCCCGGGATGCGGACGACGCCGCCGTGTTCGAAGACCGGGCG
>SCUN01000336.1 GCA_004297655.1 Acidobacteriota bacterium
CTCGAAGGACCCGCAGCAGAAGTGGATGTACATCGCCGACGGCAAGAACGAGCGCATCTACATCGTCGACCGCAAGAAGCTCGAGCTCGTGTCGAGCTTCGGCGACGGCGGCCGCCAGCCCGGCCAGTGGTTCGGCGCGCACTCGATCGCGATCGACTCCAAAGGCAATCTCTACACGGTCGAGACCTACGAAGGGCGCCGGTTGCAGAAGTTCGTCTACAAAGGCGAGCAGATGGTGCCGCGGTGGCAGGGAGTGCCTTGGCCAGTGAAGAAATAGTCGTCCGCTGGTGAGCGGGTGCGCTCGTGCGCGGGTGCAGCTGGTGCTCAGGTGCGCGGGTGCGACTGGTCAGCGGGTGCGTCCGGTGAGCGGGCGCGTCCGGTGAGCGGGCGCGTCGGGTGAGCGGGCGCGTCGGGTGAGCGGGCGCGTCGGGTGAGTAGGTGCGGACCTTCAGGTCCGCGCGCGACCGATGTAGGCCGGAGCTTCAGCTCCGGCCTTTCTTCTGTACGTGGGGCCGACTGATCTCGAAGTCGGCCGTTTGCCTCAAGCTATGCCAAGCGGCGGACTTCGAGATCAGTCCGCCCTACGTACGGCGAGGCATGCAACGCGCGCGGATGAAGGCGGCGATTTCGAGGGCCAGCTCCCCGGAGGCGCAACGCGACGGCGAGCCGGGCGCGGAGTTATTTGACGTATTTCTTCAGCGCCCGCTGCCCCACTTCGGCGCCGTAGATGTTTCCGGCCCGATCGACCGCCACGCCTTCGGCGCTGCTCGTGCTCGTGGGGTTCTTCTCGGGATCCGGGATGAACGCGCGGATCTTGCCGTTCGGGCCGTCCGTGATGCTGCCGATGCGGATGCCGCGCGTCCACGCGGTGCGGTCCGGCGCGACGCGGCCGGATTCTGAATCGGCGGCGTAAAGCATGTCGTCCTTGTCGATGAAGAGGCCGCTCGCGCGGCTGTACTGCTGCCAGCCCACCTCGATCACGTTCAGATCCTGATCGAGGATCTGGATGCGGTTGTTCGATCGATCCGCGACGAACAAGCGGCCTTTCGAGTCGAACGCAAACGCGTGCGGCTGTTTGAACTCCCCCGGACCGGTGCCGTTCTTGCCGAGTTCCTTGATGAACTTTCCAGTCTTGTCGAACTTCACGATGCGCGCCGGCGCGTTGTCGCCGTGCCCTTCGCACACGAAGATGTCGCCGCGCTCGTTCGTGATGACGTCATTCGGCTGATAGAACGACGCCGGATCCACCGGTTGCCCGGGCTGATTGCCGCCGGGCTTGCCAAGCGTGAGCAGGAGCTTGCCGTCCGGGCTGAACTTGAAGACCTGGTGGCCGATCACCTTCTCCGGCATAGGGGGCATCGGCGCCGCTTCCTGTATGCCGCTGGACGCGGCCGCCGCGCCGCGGCCGCGACGCGGCAAGTTGTCCTGGCCATCGGTCACCCAGATGTTGCCGTCGCGATCGACGAAGATGCCGTGCGGAAACACGAACATGCCGGCGCCGAAGCTCTTCACCAGTTTGCCGGTCTCGTCGAACTTCAACACGACGTCGAGCGGCGAGGCTTTGCGCTCGGCGGCGTTCCAACAGGTGTTGGCGCCGCAACGCTCGGCGACCCAGATCGATTTGCCGTCGCGATCGATGTCCACGGCGCTCGTCGAGCCCCAGGTCCGCCCTTCGGGCAGCTTCGCCCACCCCTCCACGGTCTTGTAGGGATTGGGTGCGTCATTAGTCGGCGCGACGGGCGCCGTGCCTTGCGGCATGGCCAGAATCGGACAAATCGAGAGGAGGATCGCGAGGCTCACGCGAGACATGCCGCGCAGTATAGCGGTGGTAGCATCCCGGAATGACATACAGCGTGATCACCACGCTCCTGCTGGCCCTGGCTCTGTTCCAGACCCCGGCGGCACCCCCGGCCCAGGCGCCGCCGACCCGCGCCGAACAGCTCCGCGGCGAGTACGGCAAGGCGCGATCGAACAACGACCTGCTGAACTACAGGCTCGACATCCGCGTGGACCCGGACAAGAAGACCGTCAGCGGCAAGAACACGATCACCTTCCGCATGATCGACGAAGACTCGCGCGTGCAGATCGATCTGTGGGCCAACCTCAACGTGGACAAGATCCTGATGGGCACGACGCCCCTCAAGTACACGCGCGAGCTGAACGCCGTGTTCATCGAATTCCCCGCGCCGTTGAAGCCCGGCCGCGAAGTGGCGATCGACTTCTACTATTCCGGCACGCCGACGCAAACCGGTCGCTTCGGCGGCTTCACCTTCAGCAAGGATCCCGCGGGCCGGCCGTGGATCTTCACCGCGTGCGAAGGCGAAGGCTCGAGCATCTGGTGGCCGAGCAAAGACCAGTGGCGTGACGAAGTGGAGTCGATGGATCTCAGCGTCGCGATTCCCAACAGCCTCACCGACGTGTCGAACGGCCGTTTCATCGGCAAGAAAGACCTCGGCGACGGCTACACGCAGTGGAACTACCGCATCAGCTACCCGATCAACTCCTACAACGTCTCGCTGAACATCGGCACCTACGAGCATTTCTCCGACACGCTCGGCCCGCTGTCGCTGGACTTCTACGCGCTGCCGGAAGATCTCGACAAAGCGAAGGTGCAGTTCGCCCAGGCCAAGCCGATGATCCAGGCCTTCGAGCACTACTTCGGCGAATATCCGTTCACGCGCGACGGCTACAAGCTGATCCAGGCGCCGTACACCGGCATGGAACATCAGAGCGCAGTCACCTACGGCAACGGATTCAAGAACGGCTACGGCGGCCGCGACTGGACGGGCGTCGGCGTCAGCCCGAAGTTCGACTTCATCATCATTCACGAGAGCGGCCACGAATGGTTCGGCAATGCCGTGTCGGCGGCCGACGTGTCCGACATGTGGATCCAGGAAGGCTGGTGCACGTACCTGGAATCGCTCTACGTCGAGCAGCTCTTCGGTTACGAAGACGCGCTGAAGTACACCAACGGCTACAAGGCCAAGATTCAGAACCGCACGCCCGTCATCACGACGCGCGGCCGGCACCAGACGCCGCCGCAGGACATGTACTTCAAGGGCTCGCTCTTCCTCCACACGCTCCGCAACGTCATGAATGACGATGCGAAGTGGTTCGCGCTGGTGAAGGAGACGTACCAGACCTTCAAGTACAAGAACATCCTCACCGAAGAGATGGCCACGCTCTTCACGAAGCGCTTCGGCCGCAACATGACGCCGATCTTCAACCAGTACCTGCGCCGTACCGCCATCCCGGTCCTCGAGCTCGTCATCGACGAGCGCCGCGGCAAGGCCGCGTATCGCTGGAAGGCGGACGAATCCGCGTTCGCGATGCCGATCCGCGTCGGCTCCAAAGCCGCGTGGGAGACGATCACGCCGACGACCACGTGGCAGCAGATGGACACCAAGCTGACCTACGACACGTTCCTCGTCGCGACGGACCTGTACTACGTCAACGTGTCGAAAGCCGATGGCCCGTACCCTGCGGAATTAGCGACGCCGCCGGCAAACGCCACCGGCACGGCCACGACGCCAGCCGCCGGCGCAGCGACACCGGCGGCCGCAGCGGCCGCGCCCAACTCGCGCCCAGTGCTCCCGGAGCAGCAGGCCTACAACGACGCCGCCAAGATCAAGGATCTCAACGAGCGCCTCGCGGCCTACCGCAAGATCCAGGCCGACTATCCGAAGAGCGCGTTCCTGCGACAGGTCAACAGCACGGTGTTGAACCAGCTGATCGGCATGCCGGACAAACAAGCGGAGATCGCGCCGGCCTTCGAGAAAGTCGCCGCCGACACCACGAGCAATCCGGCCTTCACGCCCGAGACCCAGGTGCTGCTCCTGGCCAGCCCGGTGTCGCGGCTGCTCGACAAGAACATCGTGCTGCCCTCGGCCGAAACCGCGCTGACCGCCGCCGTCGGCAAACTCGACAAAGACAAGAACAAGTCCGCGTGGGCCACGGGCAACGAGTTGCTCGGCCGCCTGCATCTGGCCGCGGGCAAACCGGAGGCCGAGAAGGAACTGACCGACGCGCTCGCGCTCGATCCCTCGCTGAAGGGTGCGCCGGTCGCGCTCGCCGAACTCAACGCGAAGCGCGGCGACGATAAGCGCGCGCTCGACTTCTATCTGCGCGCCGCCGCGGCCGGCCAGCTCTCCGCGGAAAAGGAAGCGGCCGCTCGCGCGCTATATAAGAAGGTCCGCGGCAACGACAAGGGCTTCGACGCGGAGCTCGACAAGACGTTCAAGACCGCGTTCCCGAATCCCGTCACGCCCGCGCTCTGGAAAGGCTCGCCGCTCCGCACGACGCGCATCCCGCTCCTCGAACTCTTCACCGGCTCGGCGTGCCCCCCGTGCGTCGCCGCCGACTACGCGCTCGACGCCGTGATGGAGCGCTACCCGTCGAAAGACATCGCCGTCCTCGCCTACCACGTGCACATTCCCGGGCCGGACCCGATGACGACCTCGGGCAGCGCCGCGCGGAGGGAGTACTACAAAGACTACGTGCTCGGCGTGCCGACCTTCATCACCGACGGCGCGCTCGTCCGGCTCGGCGGCGGCGGGCGCGACAACACCGGCTCGGCCTACGCCGCCTACGCGCCGGCCATCGACGCCGCGCTCAACGCGCCGGCCGAAGCGACGCTCGCCGTCAAAGCGTCGGCGTCCAACGGCAAGATCAACGTGACGACGACGATCGGCAATGTGGCCGCGGGCTTCAAGAACCTGAAGCTCCACGTGGTCGTCGCCGAGGAGGAACTCGCCTTCAGCGGCGAGAACGGCATGCGCTTCCACCCGTTTGTGGTCCGCGCCATGGCGGGCCCGAAGCCGGACGCGCCCGGACTTGACGTGACGCTCGACGGCGCGGGCCGCGCCTCGATCGACGCGGCCTTCGACGTCGCCGCGATCGCCGACGACATCACGAAGAGCCTCGACGCGGAAATCAAGAAGCGCCGCGGCAACGAAACCGCCGGATCGACGCCGGCCGTCTATAAAGCCGAAGGCCGGCCGATGACCGTCGTGAACCCCAAGAAGCTCGTCGTCATCGCCTTCCTGCAGGACGAAGCGAAGCACGTGCTGCAGTCGGCGCAGGTGCACATCAAGTAATGCGCGCGTCGCTCGTCGGACTCATTCTCCTTGCCGCGTCTGCCGGCGGCGCGGCGCAAGGCGTCGCCGACCCGATTGCATGGGCGCTCGCCGTGCAGCCAGCGGGCGCGACGTCGACGCCCGGCGGCACCGTCACGCTGGCGCTGACGGCGACGATCGACGAGGGCTGGCATTTGTACGCGACGAAGCTCGAGCCGGGCGGCCCGGTCGCGACGTCGATCACGGTGCCCGCCGGACAGGCGTTCACGTTGGCCGGCGACATCGGCGAACCGCTGCCGACCTCGTCGTTCGACGGCAACTTCGATCGCGTGTTGGAGTACCACGAGACAAAAGCGGTCTTCACCGTGCCGGTGAAGTCCGGCGCGAACACGCCGCTCGGCCGGCAGACCGTGCGCGTGGCCGCCAGTTACCAGACGTGCAACGACCGGCTGTGTCTTCCGCCACGGCAGGTGGTCGTCACCGCCGACGTGCAGATCCTCGCGCGCGCGCCCGCGATGTAAGAGTGCCCGTTCCCTCCTGAAGCCGCGCCGAGTATGATGCCGGCACCGTGGCGGCTCCCCCTGGCTCCCGCGCAAGAGAATACGTGTGTGTGGCGGCCGTGGCGCTCCTGCTCACGGTCGTATTCACGTGGCCCATGGCGGCCAGGTTCGGTTCCGCCGGGCGACTCGACAGCAACGACGGCCGCTTCAGCATCTGGAACGTCACGTGGGTCGCGCGCGCGCTCACCAGCGAGCCGTCACAGTTGTGGAACGCCAACATTTTCTATCCGAGCCAGGGTGCGCTCGCGTTTTCTGAAGCCAATCTGGTGGCCGGCGCCATCGCAGCGCCGGTGTGGATCCTCACCGGGAACCCCTACGCCGCGACGAACTTCGTCATTCTGTGCTCGTTCGTGCTGTCGGCGGTCTGCATGTACGCGCTCGTGCTGCACCTCACGGGCCGCCGGCCCGCGGCGGCGCTGGCCGCCGTGCTCTTCGGGTTCAACAGCTACGTCTTCGCGCATTTGCCGCACATTCAACTGCTGCTGACATTCGGTCCCGTGCTGGCGTTGCTCACGATGCATCGGTTCGTCGAGCGGCCCGCGCTCGGTCGCGCCGTCGTGCTGGGCCTGGCCGTTGGCGTGCAGGCGCTGGCCTGCGGGTACTACGGCGTGTTTGGCGGTCTTGGCGTCGTGGCGGGCGTCGTGTGGTTCGCCGCCACGAACGGACATTGGCGCCGGCCGCGATACTGGCTCCTGGCCGCCGCGGCTGCCGCGGTGTCGCTGATGGTGATCGGGCCGCTCCTGCCCAGTTACCTGGCGTTGCGGGACGCGGGCCTCGACCGGACGTTGCAGGAAGCGCAGCAATACAGCGTCCGGTGGCGCTCGTACTTCGCGTCGGGGTTCCTCGTGTACCGCTGGATCCTGCCCCTGCTCGGCAGTTGGCGCGAGGTGTTGTTTCCCGGGTTCCTGTCGATCGCGTTCACGACCATCGCGATCGCCCATACGGTGCGGCGTCGCGATGACGCGCTGGTCCGGTCGCGCCGGTCCCAGCTCTGGTTCTACGCGGGGCTGACCGTGCTCGCGATCTGGGCCTCGCTCGGCCCGGATGCCGGACTGTATCGGTTCCTGTACAACGTCGTGCCGGGCATGTCGTTCCTGCGCGCCCCGTCGCGATTCGGTCTCGTGGTCATTTTGTCGATGGCCGTCATGGCCGGCTTCGGCCTCAGCTTCATCGAGCGGTATTGGCACGGACGCCGGCGCCTGGTGTACATGACGGTGCTGGCGCTGCTGGCGCTCTCGAGATCCACCGTCGGGCCGTTGGAGCTTCGGGCGGCGCCAGCCGCATCGAAGGTCTACGCCGAGTTGCGCGAGCGGCCCCGCGGCGTCGTCGCGGAGTTCCCATTCTTCATCGGCGCGCGACTGCCGCGACAGACGGAGTACATGCTGGCATCGACGGAGCACTGGCAGCCGATGATCAACGGCTTCAGCGACTTCCTGCCGGCGGATATCCAGGAGGACATGCCGTCGCTGGACCACTTCCCCGAGCCCGAATCCCTGCGGATCCTCTCGCGACGGGGCGTACGGTATGTCGTGGTGCACTGGAGCAAATACGGCGAGGGCCGGGACGCGCTGCGGGCGCGGGTCGAAGGAATGCCGGCATTTCAGAAGCTCGTCGACGAAGAAGGCGCTTCCCTGTTCGAGCTGATCTCAATCCAGGCCGAGCGGCAGTAGACTCGGGGGACACCATGGCCCGAGCCGCGTTCGCTGCATGCCTGCGAGCCGTCCTGCTGCTGTCGGCGACGTTCGTCTCGGCAGGGCCGTCCTGGTCGGTCGCGCGATCCGCGCACTTCGAGGTCTACGCCACCGGCGCGCCATCGCGCGCGGCCGACGCCCTGAAGATGTTCGAGGACGCGCGCGCGTTCTTCACCGCGTACTTCGCGCTGCCCGATTCGACGCGCCCGCCAATGCGCGTGCTGGTGTTCTCGGGCGAGAAGGAATTCGCGCCGTACCGGGCGAACGCGTCCGGCAGCGCCTTCTACCAGCCGGCGCACGAGCGCGACTACATCGTGATGAAGGACTTCGATGCCGACGCTTTCCATATCGTCGCGCACGAGTACGCGCACGCGGCGCTGGGCCTCAAGGGCGCCGACCTGCCGCCGTGGCTGTCGGAGGGCCTCGCGGAGTTCTTTTCGTCGGTGGCGCTCTCAGGCGGCAAGGCGCGGCTCGGCGCGGTTCCGCCCGGGCGGCTCGCGGCGTTGCGCCCCTCCGCGCTGATGGGTGTGCCGGAACTGCTGGCGGTCCGGCGCGATTCGGACGCCTACAACACGCGCGATCACGCCGGGCTGTTCTACGCCGAGAGTTGGGCGCTCACGCACATGCTGCTCGTGGACGACCGGTATCGCGCCGGATCGTCGCGGCTGGTGACGCTCGCTCAGAACGGCGTGAATTCCGCGGAGGCGCTCTCGCAGGTGTACGGCAAGGCGCCGGCCGATGTGGAAAAAGACCTTCGCGCCTACGTGACGCGGGGACAGTACCTGTTCTTCACCGTGGATCTCCCGCGCGCGGCGGCGCCCGCCGGCGTCGCGCCGGCGCCGGTGGCTGAGTTCGAGGCCTCGCTCGTCCTGGCCGACATGATGGCGTCGCAGCTCGGCAAGGACCTCGAAACGCGCGCGCTGCTCGACCGGCTCTCACGCGAACATCCGGAGAGTCTCCCCGTTGTCGAGATGCGCGCGTTCTTCGAGCTGAGAACACGCGGCATCGCGGAGGCGGACCCGTTTTTCAAGCGCGCCGTTGACCAGGGCACCACGAATCCGACGATCCTCGCCGAATATGCGCTGCGGATCGGCGACCGCGACGCGAACCGCGCGTCTGAGCTGCTTGCTCGCGCGATGACGCTGGCGCCGAACGATCCCGAAATCCGTGTGCATGCGGCGGCGATGCTCATCCGGCGTCAGATGCCCGACGAGGCGATGGCGCTGATCACGCCGATCGGCCGCGTGCCGTCGCACCTGCAGTTCGAGTACTACCAGATCGTCGCGAACGTCCACGCCATGCACGGCGACTTCGACGAGGCGGCGGCCGCCGCGGCCCGCGTGATCGCGGCCGCCTCCACGCCGGCGGAAGCGAGGTTCGCCTCATCGATGCTGGCGAATATCGGCGGACCGGCGGACATGTCGAAACTCGTCGAAGGCCGGCTCAAGCGCCTCACCTGCGACGGGCCGACGCCGGTGCTGGAAGTCCTCGTCGGTTCGGCCACGCTCAGACTGGCCATCGACGATCCAACGCAGATCGTGATCGCCGGCGGCCCATCGATGAAGCTCGATCTCGATTGCGGCGAACAGGACGCGCCGGTGCGCGTCGGCTACTCCGAAGCGAAGCCGCCGGAGGGCACCGCCGGCCGCGTCAGGTTCCTGGATTTCCGAAAGAAGGACTTCTGAGAAAGTAGCCGCGGGGCTTCAGCCCCGCGATGCCTTCCCCTGCGAGAGCGCCATCAGGTTGCACATGCGATACAGCAGCCGCGCGCCGACATTCGCGTCCCATTCGTTGCCCGAGTCGCCGGGCGCGACTTCATTCAGATCCAGCCCGATGATCGTGCGGCCCGATCGGGCGACCGATTCGACCAGGTAGATCGCTTCTTCGTATTCGAAGCCGCCGGCCACCGGCGTTCCCGTGTTCGGGCAGAGCTTCGGATCGAGGCCGTCGATGTCGAAGCTCACGTAGACCTTCTCCGGCAGCGCATCGACGATCGTCTTCGTCTGCGCGGCCCAGGTCTCGCCGTTGAAGCGGCCGCGCTTGAGATCGCGGTCAAAGAACGTCGTCACCCGCGGCTCGCGCGCGATGACCTGCGCTTCTTCGTCGCAGTAATCGCGAATGCCAGCCTGCACGAGCTTCGCCACCTGCGGAATGCCGAGCGCGTTGCGCATGATCGAGGCATGCGAGCCGCTGAAGCCCTCGTAGGCGTCACGCAGATCGGCGTGCGCGTCGATCTGGAGAATGCCGAGTGACGCGTGGCGCGCGGCGAGCGCGCGGAGGAATCCGTGGGGCGTGCTGTGATCGCCGCCGAGAAGCGCGACCGCTTTGCCGGCGTCCAGCCACTGGCCGCATCGCGCCTCCACCCAGCTGTTCAGCCAGCGCGAGCCCTCGTTGACGGCCTCCACGGCGTGCTTCAGCGCCAATTCGCGGAAGTGTTTCGACCGGTCGGTGACCTCGACCGAGATGTCGTCCATCGCCAGACCGATCTTCCACGCGTCCTTCACGGACGGGTCGAACAGGTCCACCTGCACGGACGCCGCGAGCACCGCGTCGGGTCCGCGGGAAGCGCCGTCCTGGTAGGACACGGTCACGTCCCACGGCACGGGGACGATAACGACCTGGGCCTCGTCGGTGTCGAACGGCAATCCGTAGATGTTCCCGGTCGGATCACCCGGGCTGTTGGGATCGAATCCGGCGATCTTCTCGGCGCGGCTCATTTAATAAGGATAGCGTTTCGGGCGTATGATCAGCGTACAACCCAACCCCGGGCTGGACGCACAGGAACGGAGCGCAACATGGCCGACACTGGTGATCGACAGCCGCCGCTTTCGCACGAAGCGGAACTGAAGCAGCACTCTGACGAACGATTCGCACGTCTCGAGGAAGAACTTACCCGGCAGAACAAGGCGCAGAGCATGAAGACGCGGATTCTGTTCGCCTTCGTCGTCCTGGGCCTCGCGGTCTGGGCCTGGGCGGCGCTGCGCTAAGTGGTAAATTGCGCGGTGTGCGCGCGCGAATCGTTCTTCTCGTTCTGACCGTTGCCGCCGGCACATCGTTGCCGACGGCGCAGCCGGCTGCCGGGCGCGGCGTGTCGACCGGCAGTTTCGCCTTTGCATTCGACGAACGCGGCGTCTCGCAACTGCGCAACCCGCGCGACCCGTTTGACGCCACGCTGACCGCGCGCACGGGGCGCGGCGCCGGCGCCGGCGCGCCGGTCCTCGGACTGACGCTCAACTACAAGACCGCCGGCGCGGCTGCCTGGACGTCGCTCTCGACGCGCGGAACGCTGCAGGCCGCCGCCGACGGGCGGGGCGTCACGTACGCGACGAACGCCGCCCCCCTGCTAGTCAACGAGACCTACGCCACCGACGGCACGACCCTTGACTGGACGATCGAGCTCGGCGCGCGCGGCCAGGCGGTGCATGTGGGCGATGTCGGCATCAGCATTCCCGTCCAGGGCACGAACGGCGCCACGCCCGCCGACATCTTCGAACGCGGCTTTCTGAAACACCAGTTCGTCTCGGGCGCCGGCTCGTTCTTCTTCTACACGCGCGCGTCCGGCGCGCCGCCGTTTCTCCTCGTCACGATGAAGCCGGGCACGAAGCTCGAATACCAGGCCGGAGCACAGGTGTTCGTGCATTCGGAGAAGGCCGGAGGCGAGGAGACGCGCGGCACCTGGCGTCAGCCGCACACCGGCCTCGACCTCAAGCCCGGCGCCACAGTGACGTACGGCTTCCGCATGCAATGGGCGGCGAGCTACGACGAAATGCGGCAGATGCTCTACGACGCGGGCCTCTTCGACGTGCGGGTCGTGCCCGGCATGACCGTGCCGTCGGATCTCACCGCGCGGTTCTCACTCCACACGAAGGCGCGCGTGCAAGCGGTGACGGCGGAGTTCCCCGCCGACACGACTATCACGACCGCTTCGTCCCCGCGCGCCGACACGCGGGTCTACTCGGTCCAGTTCAGGAGACTCGGCGAGAACATGCTGACCATCACGCATGACGATGGGCGGAAGACGTTCCTGGAGTTCTTCTCGACCGAGCCGATGGAGACGCTGATCAAGAAGAGATCGGCGTTTCTCGTCAATCGTCAGCAGATCAGGGACGCGTCGAAGTGGTGGAACGGCGTGTACGCGATCTACGACATGAAAGCCCGGAAGGTGCGCACGATCGACGATCCGGACATCTTCCTCGATCGCATGGTCTACGCCCTCACCTGCGACGATCCGGGGTTGTCGAAAGCGCCGTTCCTCGCGTCGAAGAACGTGACGTTCCCCGACAGGAAGGAAATCGAGTCGCTCGAGTACTACATCAAGAACTTCGTCTGGGGA
>SCUN01000337.1 GCA_004297655.1 Acidobacteriota bacterium
TCATAGAAGTCGCGCGACGCGAACTCGGACTTCGGCACGCCGCGCGGCGGACGCCGAACCGTGCCGAGACGCAGGCCTTCGTTGCGGGCTCTGGGCGACCCGAGTTGAACGACACGTATCCCCATCCCGGGGATTCTAACGCCGCCGTGCTACTGCTTCGTCCAGGTGAACGTCGCGCCGTCGAGACCCGAGCCGGACGCGGCGAGCGTCATCCGGCGTCCCGTCGAATCCATCGTCCCGTTCAGCACGAAGTCGATGAAGGCGCCGACCTTGATGCGCATCCGCACCTGGGCGGACGCGTTGATCGTGTTTGAGTCGGCGTTGTCCGTGTTCCCCGTCGTGCCCGTCGTCACGCTGCACCAATCGGAGCCGGTGACGAATGTGCCGGCCAGCACGCCGCTCGACGTCTGCGTCATCGTGTAGGTCATGAACCCGGTCGCGGCGTTCGGATTGCCGCTGCTCGGGCACCGGTCGAGCGTCGCGCGCCAGGTGCCGGCGACCGTGCCGATCGTGACGTTGCGCGTGTCCGTGCCGGTCGCGCCCTTCGAATCGGTCACCGTGAGGCGCACGGCGACCGTGCCGTCGCCGGCGATCGTGGTCGTCGCCGTCGCGCCGGACGCGGACGCGCTCCCATAGGACCAGCCGTATGTGATCGCGTCACCATCGGGATCCGATGCGGAGCCGCTGAACGCGAACGACGTCAGCGCCGAGACGCCAAACGACGGCGTCACGCTCATCGACGCGATCACCGGCGATCGGTTGCCGGATGACCCTCCGTTGGGACTGTTGGGATTTGATGAAGAAGAACCGCAGCCGGCCACAGAAACGGCCGCGGCGACAATGGCAGCGCGCAACACGAAGGACATGGGGAGCTCCTTGTCCCCTCTGTATCACTCCGCTGACGGGCTGTGTGAACGTCCTCGTCGCTGCCGGGAACCCGTCAGAAGCCAGACGTGATACTGTGGTGTCTGAAATTGGTGTAATTGCCCTGTGCTCTGCCCTGCCTTTTGAGTTTCGTGAGTCGCTGACCCGCCCTGCTCTTCTAGCCCTGCTTAGCAACGAGTAACTTCATCAGCCGAGACCCAATTGTGGGCAGCGGCCTACCCGTCGCTTAGCGACAGAAACGACACACATCACCATGGGCAAGAAACTCTACGTTGGCAATCTCCCGTTCTCGACCGGCGAAGCCGAACTCCAGCAGCTCTTCGAGGGCGCCGGCCCGGTTGAATCCGCGAAGGTCGTCCGCGACGGCCAGACCGGCCAGCCGCGCGGCTTCGGCTTCGTCGAGATGACGAATGACGAGGACGCGCAGAAGGCGATCTCGATGTTCCACGAGCACGCGCTCGGCGGCCGCAACCTCGCGGTCAACGAAGCGCGCCCGAAGAACGACCTGACCGGCGCCGGACGCCGGTAAGCGCTCCGTACTCAAGAAACAAGAAGGGCCGATCCGCTCTCGCGGATCGGCCCGTTTTCATTGTGACGTGTGACCTCTAACTTGAAACCGCGAAGCTAGCTCCCGCCGCCGGCCTTGCGCGGCGTCGAGACCTTGCGGGCGCCCTTGGCGGCCTTCTGGACCTTCGGACGATCGCCGCCCTTCTTGCCGCCGCCGAGCGCGCGGACGCGCTCGCCAATGGTGCGCTTCCGGGTCGGACCTTCGTCGCCGCCCTCGGCTTCCTTCTTCTTGGCTTCGGCCGCCGGATCGAACTCGCTGCCGATCAGCTCGACCTGGGCCACCTCCGCGTCATCGCCGCGGCGACGGCCGAGGCGCAGCATGCGGGTGTAGCCGCCCGACCGCGCGGAGAAGCGCGGGGCGATGTCGCTGAAGAGCTTCGAGACGACGTCGCGATCGAAGATGTCGGTGGCGACGGTGCGGCGCGCGTTCACGGACTGAATGCCGTCCGTGCCCTTGACGAGGCTGCGCTTGGCGACCGAGATGATCCGCTCGACGAACGGGCGCAGTTCCTTGGCGCGAGCGACCGTGGTTTCGATGCGCTCGTTCTTCAGGAGGGTTGAGGCCTGGCTCCGCAGCATCGCAATGCGGTGCTCGGTGACGCGGCCCAGTTTCCGGTGTGCAACTCGATGACGCATGATCCTTCTTCTCTTCTCTCTGGAACTTACTCAGCCGAGGCCGCCGCCGCCGCCGAGCCGTCGATGCGCATGCCGAGGCTGAGCCCCATGGTCGCAAGGATGTCCTTGATCTCGTTGAGCGACTTTCTGCCGAAATTCTTCGTCTTGAGCATTTCGCCTTCGGTCTTCTGCACCAGCTCGCGAATCGTGCGGATGTTCGCGTTCTTGAGGCAGTTGTAGGACCGGACGGACAGCTCCAGCTCCTCGACGGACTTGTCGAGGTTCTCGTTGCTGACCGACGCCGGCAGTTCGCCCGCGCCGTCGATCGCCTGTTCCATCGCTTCGTCGAGCGAGACGAAGATGGAGAAATGATCGCGGATGAGCTTCGACGACAGCGAGACCGCGTCGCGCGGGCTGACCGCGCCGTTGGTCCACACTTCGATCGTGAGCTTGTCGTAGTCGGTCGTCTGGCCGACGCGCGCGGCTTCGACGATGTAGTTGACCTTCTTCACCGGCGAGTGCACCGAGTCGATCGGAATCCAGCCGATGCCGAGGTCTTCGTCGAAGTTCTTGTCGGCCGACACGTAGCCGCGGCCGCGCTTCACGCGCAGCTCCATCTCGAGCTTGCCGCCCTCGGACACGGTCGCGATGTGCGCGTCCGGCTCGAGGATCTCGATATCCGAGTCGACGACGATGTCGCGGGCGCGGACGACGCCGGGCTTGGTGGCGCGGAGCGTCAGCGTGCGCGGCTGATCGGTGTGCGTCTTGAGCGGAATCTGCTTGAGGTTGAGGATGATGTCGGTCGCATCCTCGACCACGCCGAGAATCGGCGAGAACTCATGCAGCACGCCCTCGATCTTCACGGCCGTCACCGCCGCGCCTTCGATCGACGACAGGAGCACGCGGCGCAGAGCATTCCCCACGGTCGTGCCGAACCCCCGCTCGAACGGCTGCGCGCTGAAGCGGCCGAACCGATCGGTCAATGTTTCGCGTTCGAACTCGAGACGCTTCGGTCTCTGAAAACCCTTCCACAACATACGTCACTACCCTCTCAGGCTTGCGTGTTGATCCGCGCCTCCCGCTGCAAGCCTGAAAGAGCTGCGGGCGCGGATTTGTGACAATTACTTGCTGTACAACTCGACGATGAGCTGCTCCTGCACCGGCAGGTTGATCTGCTCGCGCGTCGGGATGGACGTGATGCGCGCGGTGTTGCCGCTGGCATCCATGTCGATCCACGGCGCCGTGCCGCGGCCCTTCACTTCTTCCTTCGCGTGCACGATCGTGGCGTTCTCGACGCTCGACGGCTTCACCGTGACGGTGTCGCCGATCTTGACCGTGAAGCTCGGGATGTCGACCTTCTTGCCGTTGACCAGGAAATGGCCGTGGCGCACGAGCTGGCGCCCCTGGGCGCGCGACGTGGCGAAGCCGATCCGGTAGACGACGTTGTCGAGGCGCCGCTCCAGCGCCTGGAGCAGGAGTTCGCCCGTGATGCCCTTGGCGCGGTCCGCGGCCTCGAAGTAGCGCCGGAACTGGTTCTCGAGCACGCCGTAGGTGCGCTTGACCTTCTGCTTCTCGCGCAGCTGCACGCCGTAGCCGACCATCTTCGCGCGGCGCGCGCGGCCGTGCTGGCCGGGCGGCACGTTGCGCTTCTCGATGGCGCACTTCTCGGTGTAGCAACGCTCGCCCTTGAGGAACAGCTTCATGCCCTCGCGGCGGCACAGTCTGCAAACGGGTCCAATGTATCGAGCCATATGTTTTCTCTAAGTCCTCAGACCCGGCGCCGCTTCGGCGGCCGGCAACCATTGTGCGGAATCGGGGTGACGTCGCGGATCGACTTCACGTCGATGCCGACCGTCTGCAAGGCGCGCACGGCCGACTCGCGGCCCGCGCCCGGTCCCTTGACCTTCACCTCGACCGACCGCAGCCCGTGCGTCTTGGCGTTGTTGCCCGCGGCCATCGCGGCCTGGGTCGCCGCGAACGGCGTGCCTTTGCGGGAGCCCTTGAAGCCGACGCCGCCGGCGCTCGACCACGCGATCACGTTGCCTTCGGTGTCGGTGATCACGATCGTCGTGTTGTTGAACGACGCGTGGATGTGCGCGTAGCCGTGATGCACGACGCGCTTCTCGCCGCGCTTCTTGAACGTCTTCTTCGGAGCTGCGGTACCCTTGGCTCCCTCTTCCGGAGCCGCCGCTGTGTCGGGTTTCTCTTTCGCCATAATCCTCTACTCAGTCTTCTTCTTGGCCACCGCGCCCTTGCGCGGGCCCTTGCGTGTACGGGCATTCGTCTTCGTGCGCTGACCGCGCACCGGCAGGTTGCGGCGATGGCGCATGCCGCGGTAGCTGCCGATTTCGACCAGGCGCTTGATGTTGAGCGAGATCTCCTTGCGGAGGTCGCCTTCCACGCCGCCCTGGTCTTCAATCACCTTGCTGATCTTCCGGACGTCGTCTTCCGACAGGTCCTTGATCCGAATGTCGGGGCTCACGCCCGCGACGGTGAGAATGTCATTCGACCGCTTGCGGCCGATGCCGTAGATGTAGGTCAGCCCGACTTCGATTCGCTTCGTTCGGGGCAGATCAACGCCTGAAATGCGTGCCATGTCTGATTCCTATCCCTGCCGCTGCTTGTGCTTCTGGTTCGGACAAATGACGCGAACGACACCCTGTCGTTTCACGATCTTGCACTTGTCGCAAATCCGCTTCACCGACGCCCGTACCTTCATAGCTTCCTCACCACTCTGCCGCGGGTGACGTCCTTCGACATCAGCTCCACGGCGACCCGATCCCCGACGAGGAGGCGGATGAAATTCCGCGTCACCTTCGTCTCGGCGTGCGCCACGACGTCGCGCCCGCCCTCGATCTCCACCTCGTAGAGGGCCCGCGGCAAGATTCGCCGAACCACGCCCTCTACCCGCTTACCCGGCACCCGCGCACCCCGCGCACCCGTGAACCCGCGCACCCGATCAAGCCGCCGTCAAAATCAGCGGCCCGTGCTTCGTGACCGCGACCGTGTGCTCGAAGTGCGCCGCGAGACTCCCGTCGCGCGTGACGGCGGTCCAGCCGTCCTTCAGCACTTTCGTTTCGGGCCGGCCCATCGCGACCATCGGTTCGATCGCGAGCACCATGCCCTCCGCC
>SCUN01000338.1 GCA_004297655.1 Acidobacteriota bacterium
CGCCGCTGGCGGGCTTGACGAAGAAATCGCGCGGCCCCCCGCGATCGCTGGCAAACGCGATGCGTTTGCCGTCGGGCGACCAGACGGCCTCCACGTTGCCGCCGGGCGCGGAGGTAAACCGCGTGGCCCCGCCACGCGCGACGTCGGCGATCCACAGATCCGCGGTGTTCTGCGACGAAAACCGCGTCACCGCCACGCGCGTGCCGTCCGGGGACATCGCGATTTCCTGGTACCGCCCCTCGGGCACCGTCAACGTGCCGGCATTACGGCCCGCGCGGTCCAGCCAGCGGAGCGATGTCGGCGCAAATCCATCGCCGAGATACGCGAGCGTCCCGGTTCGCGACGCACTCAGTGGCGGACTGCTCGTGTACGTGCCGCCCTGGGAGCCGGGCGCGTCACCGAGCGTAACGGGCTCGCCGGACAATTTGGCCGTCGCGACGTCGACGTGTTGCGCCACGAGCACGTTCGCCGACGAGAAGATCAGATAGCCGGGATCGGCGTAGACCGCAGCGCTCTCTGAGGACGCGATCGGTCCGCTTCGCGTGCCGTCGAGCGCGCCGAGGAATAGGTCGAACTTCTGGTTCTTCGCCGGAAGGCTCGCGAAGACGAAGTGCCGTCCGTCGGGCAGGAACGACGGGAAGCGATGGCTGGTTTCGCCTCGCGCCGCATCCAGCGTGGTCGCCGGAGCCGGCGTGCCGCCCGTCGCCGCGACCTGCATCAACGGCCCGGCGTTCGCGGGCGCAAAGACGATGACGTTGTTCGCGCCCCAGGCGCCGCCGCGTCCGTCCTTGGCTTCGCAGAGCACCGCCACCGGTCCGCCGTCGATCGCAATGCGCTTCAGTTTGTCGTCGGTGAAGAAGCCAATATTGCGGCTGTCGGGCGACCAAAACGCCAGATGTCCGGCCTCGGTACCCGGCAGGACACGCGCTTCCGTAGAGGCGAGCGGCCGCACCCACAGCCGCGTCGAACCGTTGGGATCGGCGGTGGCAAACACCAGCGTCCGGCCGTCCGGCGAGATTGCCGATTCGGCCGAGTCGAACATCAGCGTGACGCCGCTCGGCCCGAGCACCGATACGCGCGACGGCTCGCGGGCGGGCGCCGGCCCGAGTGCGGGCGCGATCAAGACAAATGCGATCGTGGCAGCGGCGGCGCCGCCAACGGCCGCCAGCGCCAACGGCCAACGGCGGGGTCGGGCGGGGGCGGTCGTCGCCGAGGCGGCCGGCGCGTGGCCCGTGTCGGTCAACTCGAAGCGCGCATCGCCGATCGCGCTCAGGCGTTTCCGCGGATCTTTGTCGAGACAGCGGCGCAACAGGCGGCCGATCGACGGCGGCAACGTCGCGGGGAGCTGGCTCCAGTCCGGCTCGTCTTTCATCACCGACGCCATGACTTCCGACACGGTGTCGCCGCCAAACACTTGCCGGCCCGTGAGCATTTCCATCAGCACGACACCGAAGGCCCAGATGTCGGCGCGCCGGTCGACGGCGCGGCCCTTCGCTTGCTCCGGCGACATGTACGCGGCGGTGCCGATCACCATCCCCATCTGCGTCGCGCGCGCCGTCATCGTCGGCGAATTCATCAGCGCGTCGCTCGACGTGCCGGCCGCGTCGATGGCCTTGGCCAGGCCGAAGTCGAGCACCTTGACCGTGCCGTCGCCGCGGAGCTTGACGTTCTGCGGTTTGAGATCGCGATGCACGATGCCCTGGTCGTGCGCGGCTTCGAGCGCGTCCGCCATTTGTGTGGCGATCGGCAGCGCTTCGGCGAGCGGCATCGGGCCGCGGGCGATCTGCGCTGAGAGATCCTCTCCGTCCACCAACTCCATCACCAGTGCGCGAACGCCGGACGTTGAACCGCGGACGTGGGACTCTTCGATCCCGTAAATCGCGGCGATGTTCGGATGATTGAGCGACGCGAGCACCTGCGCTTCGCGCGTGAAGCGCGCGACACGATCGGCATCGAGCGCGAACGACTCCGGCAGTACTTTGATCGCCACATCGCGATTGAGCTTGGTGTCTTTCGCGCGATATACCTCGCCCATGCCGCCGGCGCCGAGGGGGGCGACGATTTCGTATGGGCCGAGGCGGGTGCCGGGGCTCAGGCTCATTTCTTCACCGTTGCCATCCAGATATTGCCGTGACGTTCGGTCATCGCGAACACGAGCCCTGTCGGAGACATGTCGAGACGCTGCGGGCTGTCGGTCGTCGTCACAACCTGCTGACGCGCTCGATGAAAATGCGCGACCGGCGTCAGCGGGCCCGCGGGCTGCTTCGTGCGCGGATCCAGCCGCCGGGACCAGAGGCAACGATACCCATCGGCCTCCGACACCATGTAGAGCATGTCGCCATTCGGCGACCAGGCGTTCTCTTCGACCACCGTCTGCCCGTCGGTGATCGGAATGACCTGCGACGTCGTCGCGGTCGTCACCCCGTCGAACGGAACGACGATAATGCGTCCGCGATCGGCGGAGGACCAGTCCATCATCGACATCCACTTGCCATCGGGCGAGAGTCGGGCGTGACCGAGATACTGCGATGACGGGCTGTCGAGAATCGTCAGGAGCTTGCCCGTCTCGGCATTCACGGCCACCGCACTCACGCGGCCATCGCCCAACGTGATGCTGGACGTCAGGAGCGCCGGACGCGGCCAGTCCCACAATCGTCGAATGTCCCCATCGAAGTTGATCGAACGGGCGCTGCCGCCCCCGACGGGCTGAAGGCTGAGCCGGCTCTTGCCCACGATCGCGGCGAGCGTCTTGCCGTCCCGGCTGATCACCGCCGTGCGCGCGGCGCCACTGGTCGTGTCGCTGCTCGCGGTCACCGCGACGTCAACCGACGTCCTGGCCGCGACGTCACGAACGATGGCGCGGGTCGTCCCTCCGCGCGCGGTGCCGAACGCCAAAACGCGGCCGTCGCTCGAAACCGACGGCCAGCTGTCGTATGTCGCATCGTCGGTGAGCGAAACAACGACGGGCGCGTCGGCCGCGGCGGGCAACGGCAGACGGTAGATGTTCGTGCGCTGATCGGTGCCGGCGTAGAACAGCCGCGCGCCATCCGCTGTGGCGACGACGGCCGGCGAGAGGTCCTGAGGCGTGCCGGTCGTGAGCCGGTGGGGCGCGCCAGACACACCGTGGCAGCCGTTCATCGGCAGCGCCCACAAGCTGTTCCGCTCACCCGCGGTGTCCGTGAACACGATCTCGGCGCCGAGCCACGCCGCCGGCGCGTCGATCTCCAGCCCCGCGGCCTTCAGGATTGCCGCGACGCCCAATCGAGTGGCCACACCGCTCGCAATATCGACGGCATACCAATCCTCGGATGTCGCGTCGTTGTTCTTCGATCCTGATCCGATGATCGACGCGCTGTCCTGACACCACAGGGTCCCGGAGAATTTCAGATCCGCTCCCACGGCTCGAGGGGTGCCGCCGTGACCATCCGTGATCCACGTCGCGGGAGCCACCGCGCGGCCGCCGGTCCAGTACGAGATCCACGTGCCGTCCGGCGAGAATCTCGGCGTGCGGCCCTTGGCGGCGATGAGGCGCTCCGAACCGCCGAGCGCCGGCAATTCGTAGATGCCTCCGCCGTCGCGATCCGACCGAAACACGATGCGACTGCCGTCGGGTGAGAAGGCCGGCTCGCGATCGTCAGCCGGGTTGCGGGTGATCTGCACGGGCTCCCCGGTCGGCAACGGCTGGACCCAGATGTCGAGACCCTCACCGCCGCGATCCGACGCGTAGGCCATCAGCGATCCGCTCTGCGACACGGCCGGCTCGATCGTGTAGCCGGCGTCGGTCGTGATCTTGACGATGTCCGGCGACAGCGAGACCGGCGCGGGCCCCGGCCGCATCACGAACCACGTCACGCCCGCGG
>SCUN01000339.1 GCA_004297655.1 Acidobacteriota bacterium
CAACAACTTCACGCCGAAACCGGGCGCGTCCTACGCGAACGACGCGGACTTCCTGCACTACGTGATCGACTCGTGGCGCGTGAAAGACAGCGGCGTGCGCATCGCGGATCCCGATCGCTGGCCGATCGACTACGGCAATCACCTCGAGCCGGGGCACGCGCTGGAGCGCTTCAAGCTGCTGAGCCAGGACAAGACGTACGTGGCGCAACCGGGAGGCGGTCGCGGCGGAAATGCGCCTTCGCCGCTCAATCAATCGGGTCTTGAAGACGAGCCCTCACGAGTCGGCACCGGGACGACATCCTTTGCCCTGGCCGACACAGACGGCAACATGATCGTCTTCACCCAGACCCTCTCGACGTGGGGCGGCAACTACTACGTCTCGAAAGGGCTCGGCTTTCTCTACAACGATCACTTCCGCGGCGGTCGCGGCGGCACCGGCTACGGCTCGATGCTTCCGCTCATGCGTTCCTCGTCCACCAGCGTGCCGACGATGTTGTTTGCGCCGCAGAATGTGGATCCGGGCGCGTACGGCATTCCGGGCTACGCGCCGAAGATGGCCGTCGGGTGCGCGGGCAACCAGTGGATTCCCGCGTCGGTCTACAACATCATCACCAACGTCATCGACGCCGGCATGGACGCGCAGCACGCGATCGAGGCGCCGCGCATCTTGATCGGCACCGGCCCCGACGGCAAGGCGCGCACGCAGATCGAAGACCGGATTCCGCGCCAGGTCCTGGCCAATCTCGAGGCGCGCGGGCATTCCTTCGTGAAGATCGGGCGCAAAGGCGAAGTGCGCCAGGGCTACGCTTCAGTGGTGATCGTGAATCCGGCGAAAGGCACGGTCGAAGCCGGGGCCGAGCCGCGGCGAAGCCATGGGGCGGTGGGGATAAATAGGTGACGGTGAATCTGGTCAGCTGGATATCTGGTTAGCTGGTTATTGGAATCTGGCTAGTTGGCTATCGGGCTATTGGCGGAACTTACTGCGGAACTTACTTGGGATTCGCTGAGTTCCGCTCGGCGGTAGCACAGGAGGCGCCGAGGATCGCCGTCAGCTCCGTGGCCTCGCGGATCAGGTCCTTCAACTCTGGCCCTGCCGCCAGTTCTGAGTCCCGGAGTATGCGGAGCCATCGTGCGCTTTCGTCGGCCTCTTCAAGCGCAAGGCGGAGCTTGGAAATGAAGTCGCGTCGCGACTTGGCGATCGTGCACGCCGCGTAGTTCTGAGCAGTTGATGATGCCGACCGCCGGAGTTGGTCGCCGAAACTCCTGGTGAGCGAGCGCTCCATGAGCGGGTTCGTAAATTTGTAGCCAGATTCCAATAACCAGATAGCCAGCTAACCAGCTAGCCAGATCCTCAGTCGATCGGCGCAATCGGCGGCAGCGCCCTCTTGTGATCTGACACGGCGCGGAGTTTCTCGATGCGCTCGGCGACGCCGGCTGGGACGTCCTTGCCGTTGAGGTATTTCTCCAGCGTCTCGTACGAGAAGCCCATTTCCGCTTCGTCGGTCTGACCGGGCCAGAGGCCGGCCGTCGGCGGCTTCGTGATGACCGGTTCGGGGACGCCGATTTCGCGCGCGAGCGCGCGCACTTCGCTCTTGAGGAGCGCGCCGATCGGCAGCACGTCCACGCCGCCGTCGCCGTACTTCGTGTAGTAGCCGAGCGTGATCTCGCTGCGATTGCCCGTGCCGGCCACCATGTAGTTCAGCGCGTTGGCCACGTAGTAGAGCGACGTCATCCGCAGGCGCGGCTTGATGTTCGCGCGCGGCAGGCGCTGCTTGATGTCGACGACCTTGACGGCGGTTTTCGGGTGCTGCTCCTTGAGCGCCTCGTCGAGCGCGGCGCCGAGCGTGTCGAACGTCTTCGAGAGATCGACCTTCGCCGTCGGGATCTTGAACGCTTCGGCGACGAGGATCGCGTCCTGCTCGTCCTGCGCCTGGCTGTAGCACGGCAGCAACACGCCGAGCACATGTCCGGGCGTCGCCATCTGACAGAGCCGCGCGACGACCGCGGAGTCGATGCCGCCGCTCAATCCGAACACAAACCCCTCGGCGCCCGCCGCGGCAGCGCGTTCTTTCAACCAGGACGAAATCTTCTCAGCGCGAGTCATCGGGGGAATCTTATCAACGTTGAATCTGGATAGCTGGATAGCTGGTTATCTGGTTATTGGAATCTGGGTATTGGGTTATTGAATATTTCGGGCGAACTAAATAGCGGATAGCAGATGACCAGATTCCAATAACCAGCTAACCAGCTATGCAGGTAACCGAATTCACGCTCTTCAAGTCCGCAGGTTCTCAATCGCTTCCGCCGCGGCGGAGTTGGGCCACACGTGCGGCGGACGCGCGGTGTAGCCGGCGTGCGCCAGTTCGCCCTGGAAGAACACGATCTCGGAGGAGAGGAAGGCGAGCCGCAGCCAGATGCGCACGAGGAGGTAGACCTGCGTGACGAGGAACGCCCAGGCGACCGAATCCCACGCCTGCGGTGCGGCGCCGAGCCACACGCGCAGCACCATCAGGAACGCGACGCCGTTCAGTAGATAGAGGCCGAACGCGCGGAGCGGCCGGCGGCGCAGGAACCGCATCGACGCGCCGAGCGCGCCAATCACGCTGCGCCGGTCCTCGACGACGAGGCGAACTTTGGCGTAGTCGAAAATCAGGTTGGCGACAAACAGCGCGAGACCGAACGCGAGGTAGAGGAGGACGCGCACGATCAGGCCATCGCGCTCGGACGTGACGTCGCGAGTGTAGTGGTCGTAGACGCGCGTGAGCAGGAACGGATGGAGCCACTTGAAGAGCGCCCAGTACGTCGCGCCCATCACGACGAACAGCCGAAGCATGCGGCCGAAGTAGCCGCCGCAGGCGGCGAAGAACCCGGCGGCGCGTACGGCACGACCGCGGGCGAGCCGGTCGAGAATGCCGCCGGTCAGAAACAGCCACAGCACCGAGTAGGCCGCCACCGCGCCGGCCAGCGTCGTGTTGAGCGGCTGATTGTCGGCAATCCCGCTCAGGATCTTGAGCGTCCCGCCAAACCCGATGATCTCGTGCGTAAACGTCTTGCCGAGCCCCTGGGCCTGAGCGGCGAACTCCGCGGCCCAGCTCGCGTCCCAGTTCCACGCCGCCTTCTCGGCGACGAGACTCGATCCGAGGCTCTCCTGCAGCATTCCGCCGAGCGCGCGGCCGAGCGGCAAGGCGATCGCCAGCGTGAGCACCAGCAGCGACGCCGACAGCGCCGGCGCGGCGATCACGCGCCGCCAGCCCTCCAGAAACGATCCGAGGATCGGCGACTTAGCTGAAGAAGCCATAGGTCATCAGCAATTCTTCCGCCCACGTGATCCAGCGGAGGGTCCAGCGTTTCACCGCAAGGTCGGTTTGCGGTTTCGCGGTCCAGGAATTGTTCGTTCGGTTCACGTCCAGGAGGAGGATGCGATCGGGATCCACTTCCACGGTCTCGATCTTCGCGCGGCCCTTCAGGTTCATCAGGTTCCAGCGGCTCGAGCCGTTCCAGTGTTCCAGGGTGCTGGTGCCGTCGGCGAACGTGACCTTGATGTCAACCGGGAACACGCCGTCGCCGATGCGGCGAATCGCGACGGTGTCGCTCGTCACCTGCCCCACGGCGTAGTCGAACGTCGCGCTCGAGCGATGCACGGCGTCGAAGAACCACGTCAGGTCCTTGCCGCTGACTTCGTTCGCAATCGCAAAAAAATCCTGCGGCGCCGGATGCTTGAACGACCACCGCTGGAAATACGTCGCCAGGATCTTCTGCGTCGTCTCCCAGCCCAGCATCTTCTCGAGCGTGTTCAGCCACAGCGCGGTCTTGTTGTACGTGATCGCGCTCGCCGAACCGGGCCAGTACTTCCAGGTGGGCGTGGACTGATCGTCGAACGACGCGACCAGGCGATATGCGTTCAGCCGGTCGCCGTCGACTTCGCGCGTCCATCGCGCGTCCTCGTACGCCCACGGCAGGAACCCGCCGAAATACCGCTCCACGGTCGCGATCTGCGGATCGATGTCCTGGGAGATCGCGCGCGCGGTGGAGAAGGTGTTGAATCCCTCGTCCATCCACGCGTGCTCGAATTCGTTGGTCGCGACGATGCCGTACCAGAATTGGTGGCCGGCTTCGTGGATCGTCACGCTCTCCGGACGCAACTCGTGCACGAGAAGCTTCCAGCGCGACCCCGCGGTGAAGAGCGTCGGATATTCCATGCCGCCGGTGCTCGCGCCCTGCGCGCGATCGTTGAAGACGGTGACCGGATCGACGATGGTGATCTGTTCGTACGGGTACGGCCCGAACCACTTGCCGTAATTCCTGAGGGCGATCGCCGTCGCGTTGAAGTGGCGGTCCACCTGCTCGCCGTCGCCGTGTTCCTTCTGCAGGAGCAGGCGCATGTTGACCTTCGGCAGGCCCGGCTCGTTGAACTCGCGGTTCGCCACCATGAAGTCGGGGCTCGTCGTCCACGCGAAGTCGTGGACGTCGTCCTGGACAAACCGGCCCGGCGAGATCTCGCGACCGGTCGCGCCAACCAGCCAGCCGTCGGGCAACTTCAGCGTGACGTCATAGCTGCCGAAGTCCGAGAAGAACTCCGTGGCCGCGTGGAATTGGTGGCAGTTCCAGCCGGTGTCCTCGAGGACGCCGAGCTTCGGGAACCACTGGGCGATGAAGTAGTAGTTGCCCTGCACGCCCGTCCGCGCGTACGGCCGCGGGACGTGCGACGTCCAGGCGACGTTCAACTCGATCGATTCGCCCGGCGCGACCGGCTTCGAGAGCGGCACCTGCAACACGGTCCGGTCGTCCGCATTGCCGTCGTCCGGCGCGATGAACTTCGCGCCGGCGAGCAGATCCTGGCCACCGAGCGTGAGCGACTTCAGATCGATCGACCCGCGATCGGCGGCCGGCCGGCCCGCGGCGGACGCGCGGCCGAGCTTCGTTTCGCGAATCCATGACGAGTGGTCGTCCCGCCACGCGTTCCAGTAGAGGTGGAACCGCAATTCGGAGGTCGGATTCTTCGTGATGTTGCGCCACGCGATCTTGCCGTCGCCGCTGATCGTGTGCGTCGAGGTGTCGAGCGCGGCGTTCAACGTGTAGTTTGCGTTTCGCGGCGACCGCGCCTCGGTCGGCGGCGTTTGCGCCGCCGGCGTCACAACCAACGTGCCGAAGGCACAGAGGACCAGGCTGAAGAGGCGTCTCTTCATTGGAACTCCTTCACCGTTTCGCGAAGTGCGCGACCAGCGCCCCGACGAGCGAGTCCACGGTGATGCTCTTTGCGACGATCGACGTCGTGATGCCCATCTGCTCGGCCGCCTCTTTCGTGACGGGGCCGAGCGCGGCGACGACGGTCGTGTTGAGCAGGTCCGCCGCCTGTTCGTTGCCGATGAGATCGGCGAAGCGACGCACGGCGGTCGGGCTCGTGAACGTCACCGCGTCGACGCGGCCCTCGAGGAGCTGGCGGTAGATGTCCTGCGCTTCCGAAGATTCCGGCGACGCCGCGGCCGTGCGGTACGCGACCAGATCGGTGACCGTCGCGCCGTGGCGCGCGAGTTCGGTCGCGAGACCCTCGCGAAGATAGTCGGGCCGGACGATCAGGACGTGCTGGCCGTCGAGCGTCCCGGCGGCGCTCAGCGCTTCGACGATGACGTCGAGGCGAACTTCAGGCACGGCGACGTCCGCTTTCACGCCCCGCGCCTCGAGCCGCTCGATCGTCGTCGGACCGATCGCGCAGATCGAGATGTTGCCGAGCGCGCGCATGTCGCGCGGGCCGGCGAGAAGCGCCGTGAAGAACTTCGTGACGGCGTTGGCGGAGGCGAAGACGATCCACTGATTCGCGTCGACCGACGCGGCCGCGCGATCGATCGCCTCGGGATCTTCGGCCGGCACCTGCTTGAAGAGCGGCGCCTCGATGGTCTGCGCGCCGAGCCGCTCGAGTTCGTCGGACAGTTCCCGCGCCTGATCGCGCGACCGCGTGATGATGATGCGTTTGCCGAAGAGCGGACGCACGTCGAACCAGCGCAGGTGGTCGCGGAGGCTCGCGACTTCGCCGATGACGAGCGTCGCGATCTCCTGCGCCGCCGGTTCGGCGAGCGCGGCGGCCAGCTCCGTCAGCGTGCCGCTCACGGTGCGCTGCGTCGTGAGTGTCGCCTGGTAGATGAGCGCGGCCGGCGTGTCGGCGCCGCGGCCGTGCGAGACGAGCGCCTGGATCACCGAGGCGCCCTGGCGGCCGCTGACCGTGCAGACGATCGTGCCGTCGATCTTGGCGAGCGCGCTCCAGTCCACGTCCGGGAGGCCATCGGCCGAGTGTTCGCTGCCGCGCAGGAGCACGATCGCGTCGCCGCTGCCGGGATAGGAGAGCGGAATGCCGGCGTACGCCGACGCGCCGATCGCGGCCGGAATGCCCGGCACGACCTCAAACGGAATGCGCTGTTCGTGGACGAAGAGGGCTTCCTTGCCGCCGCTGTCGAACACGAACGGATCGCCCCACTTGAGCCGCGCGACGCTGCGGCCTTCGCGCGCCTTGTCGGCGATGAGCATGGAGAGCGCGTCCTGCGCCACGGAGCCTTCGGCCGGCTCGCCGGCCTCGATCGTCTCCGCGTCATGGCGCGCCCACCGCAACAGGCTCGCGGCCGCACGGTCGTAGATCACGACGTCCGCGCGGCTGAGCAGTTGGAGGCCGCGAACGCTGATGAGCCCGGGGTCGCCCGGGCCCGCGCCGATCACACTGACATGTCCAGACATCAAACCTCTCGGGCCGGAGCTGAAGCTCCGGCCTACGTACCACTTGCCGCGCCGGAGCTGAAGCTCCGGCCTACGTACCCTCTGTAGGCCGGGGCTTTAGCCCCGGCGCGCCTGGGCTTCAGCCCCGGCTCCGCAAGTTTACTTAATCGTGGGCGCGTAGTACCCGGGCTTCGTGCGGGCGGCCGCGTCGGGCGCATCGACGATGACCCGCACGGTCCGCCACGCGCCGTCGCGCTTCGGGTTCTTCGAGCTGTAGCCGATCGTGTACTGGCTGACGAGCTCGTCGGCGATCGTCTGGTACACGTTGGCCAGCTGCGGCAGGAGATCGACAAAGAACACGCGGCCGCCGGTCTCCTGCGACAGCGTGCGGAGCACGAAGTCCGCTTCCTTGAATCCCTTGGTGGGCGAGTCGGTGCGCGACTTCAGCCCGATGCAGTAGATGAGCACTTCGGATCGCTTTGCGGCGTCGAGCACGTACTCGTAGTCCACCGCGCTCGCGGTGTCCTCGCCGTCCGAGAGGACGATGATGGCCTGGCGGCGCACTTCGTCGGCCGACTGCGCCTTGACCTTCTTGAGTTCCACCATCGCGACGTAGAGCGCGTTATAGAGCTTCGTCGAGCCGCCCACCGTTGTCGACCGGATCGCCTTTTCGAGCGCGGCGTGGTCGTTGGTGAACGTCTGGAGCACGCGCTGCTCGCCGTCGAAGTCGATGACCTGCGCGACGTCCTTGTCGCCGAGCCGTTTCACGAAGCCGGTGGCCGCCTCCTGTGCGACGCTCAGCTTCTGGTCCATGCTGGTGCTCGAGTCGATGAGAATCGAGAGCGCGATCGGCTGGCGCTCGGCCGAGAAAAACGAGATGTCCTGCTTCGCGCCGTCCTCGTAGACCGCGAACTTGTCCTGCGCGAGCCCAGAGAGAAAGGACTCGCCCGAGGTGACGGTGACGTTGAGCGAGACGAGATCGACGCCGCTGCGAATGACCTGCTGGGCGGTGACGGCGGCCGCGCCCGCGGCGGCGAGCGTCAGGGCCAGGACCACTCGGGTCATTCGGTTCACTGATTCGTCCACCGCGGCGCGGCGACGGTCAGGTTCTTGATGCCGACGGTCACTTCGAGTTTGGACGGCGGGATCAGCTGATCCGGCCGGCCGTAGGTGATCTCGAACTGATTCGCCATCAGGCTCGCCAGGTGCTTCATTTTGTCGTTGAGCCCCTGCTTGTTCAGGATCGTCAGCGTCGTGCCGCCGCTTTGGCGCGGCAGGTCGCCGATCACCGCGCTCCGGTCGCGGCCCTCGGTCGATTCGGTCGCGGCGCCGTTGCCCTGGAGCACGACGATCCACACCGATGCGCCCGAGGCTTTGACCGCGTCGAACACCTGCTGGCGCACGGCGTTGCTGAACTCCTCGCCGCTCTCATCGACGAAGGCGACGATCGCCTTGCGCGGCGCCTCCATCTTCTTGAAGGCCTTCGACGCATCGACGATGGCGTCGAGGAGGTACGAACCTGAGCCGCTCACCGCGAAGATGCGGCCGGTGTCTTTCGTGAGCACGGGCACGCTCGACGTGAAGTCGCGGACCGGCGTCGGACGGTCGCCGAACGTCGCGAGCGAGATCGTCGAGTCGGGCGACAGCTTCAGCAGCGTTGAGACGAACGACGTCGCGCCGAGGCGGATTTCCGCCGTCATGGCTTGCGCGACGTGGCTGTTGTCGACGAGGAAGGCGACGGCCATCGGCGCCGACGCGGCTTTGATCGACACGACTTCGCGCGCCTGGCCGTCCTCGCGCACCGTGATGTCGGCCGGCGCGAGGTTCGCGGCGGGCGCGCCGGCCTTGTCGGTGATCGACGCGTAGATCGTGCGCGTCTTCTGGGCGGCGTGTCCGTCCGCGCGCGGCGCGGCGGAAATGAGAACCATCGCAGCAGCAAGCACATACCAACTTGCGCCGACGCGGAGCGATTGATTGCGCATAAAAGGGCCCTCTGGTTCCGAGTATACCGAGTACCATTCGGCCATGGGTTTAAAAGACCTCGGCAAGAACTCGCCGGCGGCGCAACGCCTGCAGGGTTTGTCGGGTCTGGCCGAAGTCGGCAGCGTCGGATTGTCATTTGTGTTCGCGTTGTTGATCGGCACGGTTGGCGGCTGGTGGCTCGATCAGCATTTCGGCTGGAAACCCTGGGGTTTTCTGACCGGCCTGGGATTGGGTTTGGCCGCCGGCGTCCGCAACGTGTATCTCGTCACGAAGCGCTACTGGAAGGGATGATCATCCGCCCGGACTTTCTGCCGCGTCTCGAGCGTCGCGCGCTGCTCCTGGCCGCGGTGCTGGCCGCCGCTGCGCTCATCTGGCCGTCGGGCGGCGCAAACGTCGCGGCCGGCGTCTTCGGCGGGGCGTTGCTGTCGGGCGTGAGCTACTGGTCGATCAAGCGCGGTGTCGACGGCCTTACCGGCGCGATGGCCGGCGGCGCGAGCGCGCGCGCCCGTCTGGCCCGCGCACTCACGATCTTGGTGGGCCGCTACGCTTTACTGGCACTAATTGCGTACGTTATGATTTCTCGTTTGCGGCTGAGCCCGTTGGGCCTGCTGGTGGGAGTCTCGGTGATTCCCCTCGCAGCCACCATCGAAGTGCTCGCCGGACGTCGAAAACATGGACAAGTTTGAACATCCGCTGCTGATCGTCCACTGGGTCAACGCCCTGTTGGGCGGCGTCGTCCAGACGCTGCACGCGCTGGTCGGCATTCAGATCACGCCCGACGAGCACGGCAACATCATTCCGCCCTACATGGTGATGGTCCTCATCATCATCCTGGGCTTCACGCTGCTCGGGTTGTTCCTCCGGTCGCGGATCTCGATCGAAAACCCCGGCAAAGTGCAGATCGTGCTCGAGGATCTGGTGGGCGGCCTCGCGGGCATGCTCGAAGAATGGCTCGGACCGAAGGGCGTGAGCTTTCTGCCGCTGATCGGCGCGCTCGGCGCGTTCATTCTCGCCGGCAACTACATCGGGCTGATTCCCGGGTTCATGTCGCCGACGAGCAGCATCAACGTCACGGTCGGCTGCGCGATCACGACGTGGGTCTTCTACCATCTTCAGGGCGTGCGCGCGCAGGGCATCGTCAACTACCTGCTGCACTTCGTGTTTCCGCCCGGGGTGCCGAAGATCATGGCGCCGCTGATGCTCCCGATCGAACTCATCAGCCACACGTCGCGCGTGCTGTCGCTGTCGCTGCGACTCTTCGGCAACATCTTCGGCGAGGAACTCGTGATCGCGATCCTCGCTTACATCGTCCCGTACATCGCTCCGCTGCCGATGATGGCGCTGGGCCTGATGACGGGCGGCTTGCAGGCGTTCATCTTCGTCCTGCTGAGCATCATCTATCTCCAGGGCGCGACGCACGTCGAGCACGGGGCTGACCATGGTGACCCCAGTCACGGTAATCAAGAAGAACATGGCACCCCCGGCCACGAACACGGCGACGCCCGGGATATGGCCGCGATGGCTGCGGTGTAACCGTACGAACTTTTCAGAGGAGAGCAAAATGAGCAAGCGTTCAGTGTTTGGTGTGTTGGCGGCGATCGCGGCGGTGGCCGTGGCGACGCCGGTGTTCGCGCAGGAAACCCAGGCGGCCGCCCACGCAGGCGCGTCGGCTGATGTCGTCGCGATGTGGTCGATCATCACGGCGGGCTTCGCCCTCGCGATCGCGGCCGGTCTCGGTGCGCTCGGCCAGGGCAAGGCGATTGCCTCGGCGGCGGAAGGCATCGCGCGCAATCCCAGCGCGGCCGGCGAAATCCGCGGCGTCCTGATCCTCGGCCTCGTGCTGATCGAGTCACTCTCGATCTACGTGCTCCTGATCTCGCTGATCCTGTTCTTCCTCAAGCCGTTCAGCGCGTAGTGCTGGCGCCGCCGGCGGGCTTTCGTCCGCCGGGCACGAATTCGCCGCGCGCGAGCATCACGCTCGCGCGCGGTTTTTTCGTTTAGGCTGTCAGAGACATGAGTCACCGCGCGCACCGTTGGGTTGACGCCATCCTCGTCGTGATGGTGCTCATCTGGGGCGTCAACTACAGCGTCATCAAGCGCGCGTTCGCCGAAATCCATCCGCAGCCGTACAACGCGATCCGCATGGTGATCGCGACCGCCGTGTTCCTCGCCGCGATGCGGTGGGCGGCGCGCGCGGCGAAGTCCGGCCGGAAGGTCTCGCGCATCTTCTACACCGACGCGCGGCCCACGGCGTCCGACAAGTGGCGCCTCGTGGGGTTGGGCCTCGTCGGCCAGTTTCTGTATCAGATTTGCTTCGTCGGCGGCGTCAACGGCACGTCCGTGTCGAACAGCGCGCTCATCATCGGCGCGACACCGGTCGTCGTCGCGATCGCCTCGGCGGCGCTCGGCCACGAGCGCATCACGAAGCTGCATTGGCTGGGCGCGGCCACCTCGGCGTTTGGCATCTATCTCGTCGTCGGCCACGGCGCGAACTTCGGCGGCGCGCACCTCCGGGGCGACCTGCTCGTGATGGCGTCGGTGGGGTGCTGGGCGGTGTATTCGATGGGCGCGGCCACGCTCATCACCCGGCATTCGCCCCTGTACGTGACCGGCATGACCTTCGCCATTGGCACCGTGCCGTACTTCCTCTTCGCCCTCCCGGCCCTGGCCGCGATTGACTGGCGCTCGCTGAGCGCCTATGTCTATATATCGGTAGTGCTTTCAGCATTGATGGCTCTCTGCCTGGCGTACCTGATTTGGTACACGGCGATTCAGGCGATTGGTGTCGCCCGGACGTCGCTGTACTCGAATCTCGTCCCGGTGGCCGCGATGGCCGTGGCGGCTGTCTGGCTCGGCGAGCCGATCACGCCTATTAAGGTGGCGGGCACCGCGGCGGTCCTGACCGGGCTCTGGCTGACGCGCCTCGGGCGCCGGACTCCGGTCGCGGCCGCGGTCGTGGGGATCGAGGAGTGAGCGCGTGAAGAAGCTCGCCTTTGCCCTCCTGTCGATCGTCGCTATCAGCTGCGGTGTCACGCCGCCGACGACGCCGGTGACCGTGCTGGCGGTGTCGTCGGTGTCGCCATCAACGCTCTCCACGACGGGCGGCGCCACGGTGACGATCACGGGGTCGGGGTTTGGGACCGACACGGCCGTCACGATCGGCGGGACGGCGGTCGCCAACCCGACGGTCACGTCGACGAGCGTCACCGTGACTGCGCCGGTCCACGCGGCCGGCGCGGGCTCGCTGGTCGTCACGACCGGCGGCAAGTCGGCGACATCGAATGTGACCTTCGTGGCGCCGAGCGGCGTGAATGCGGCGCCGGTTGTGTCGAACGTGCGCGTCGCAGGGCCGGGGAATCGGCCGCCGTCGCCGTTCGTCGATCTCGCGTCGAACGTCACGCTGTCGGGGACGGTCACTGACGTCGAGACATCCCCGGCGTCGCTGACCTACGTCTGGGCGGTGTCGGCCGGCACCGTCACCGGGAGCGGCGCCTCGGTCACCTGGAATCTTCCGGCGTCGCTGGCGGTGACGCCGGTCTCGCTCACCGCGACGCTGACCGTGACCGAGACATTCACGGAGAACGGCGTCCAGCACCGCAACGTCGCGTCATCGTCGTTGCTCGCCGATGCACACGATTCGTCGACGGAGATCATGGACAAGGGATTCCGCTTCCTTGATCTGTTCTCGCAGTCGACGATCCCACCGGCCACCGTCGTGTCCGACTTCACCTCGACGTGCCGTGGAGCGGCGGAGGAGCTGCAGGACACGATCGACATCCGGAACAACTACCTGCATCTCTCGTACTCGATCACGCGTCTGCCACCGGTCGAATTCAAGTTCGGCCAGTCGTGCGTGTGGACGGCGTTCAGTCCGATTCGCATTTATAACGCCGACGCCTGTTCGACGTTTCGCGCGCACTGGGTCGTTCGCGCGCTTCGTGACGTCGCAGACGATGGCGTACATACCGGCGACGTCGTCACGACGGATGGCCGGGATTTCATTGGCAACGTCTTCCAGAGTGGCCAGTGGAAGCTCTGCACCAGCGACTTCAAAGGGGATCCCACGTCGACGCTGCTTGAGCCCAGCGGGCTCACGCGCGTCATCCCCACGCCGAAGAGCCTGGGCGGGCGCATCAGGCGCCGGCAATAAACCGCACTAGACTAGACGTCTGTGAAGGGCCACTTCTACAGCGCGCACGCGGTCGGCCTTCGCGCCGATCTGGGCCGCGCGGTGTCGCGCGATCAGATGCGCGCCCTCCACAAGAAGGACGCGTGGCGGCACTTCCTGATCGCCGGTCGCCAGTTCGCCATCCTCGGGCTGGCGACGTGGGGGTTGATTCACTACACGAATCCGCTGATCTGGATCCCGCTCGCGTTCGTGCAGGGGTTCACGATCTTCAACTTCACAGTGCTGCTGCACGAAGTGCTGCATCACACCGTGTTCGAGAAGCGGCATCCGAGAGTCGAGCGCGCGCTCGCGCTGGCGTATGCGATCCCGAGCGGCATCGCCGCGAGCCAGTTCACGCGGTGGCATCTCGATCACCACGCGGAGCTCGGCTCCGACATCGACGATCCGAAACGGCACTATTTGTCGCCGAAGCGCGTGGCGCGCTGGTACAAGCTGCTGTACGCGACGCCGGCGTTGTTTCCGATCTACTTCCGGGCGGCCGCGAAGGAGACCGCGACATATCCCGAGGACCTGCGCCGCACGATCGCCTGGGAGCGGAAGGTCTCGGTCGCGTTCCATCTGGCGGTGCCCGCGCTGATCTGGTGGGCGTTCGGCTTCTCCGCGGCATGGCGCGCGGATCTCTTTCCCGTGTTCTTCGTGTTTCCGATCGCATTCACGCTCAATCGCCTCGGCCAGCATTACGACATCGATCCGACCGATCCCGCGAAATGGGGCACGCTCATGCGCGGAAACTGGTTCTGGGATTTTGCCTATATCTACTCGAACTACCACCTCGAGCATCATTACTTTCCGGGCGTGCCGTGCTACCGGCTCCCCGCGCTGCAGGACGCGCTCAAGCCGTTCTACGCCGAGCGCCGCATGCACTGGATGAACTACTCGAAGCTGATTTACGGCTGGATAGTGCTGAACAAGACACCGCATACCGACTGGGATCTCGTAGGGTAGGAACTACCTGCTCTTCGCGGCGCCGGCGGCCCATCTCGTGGGCGGCAAACAGGCACGGATCATGCAGTGACATGACCCGGACGGCCGCATGGACCTCACTACTGTCAATACCACGTTGATCGTCATGGCCGCGGTGTCGGTCATCCAGTTGGGCGCGCTCGTCGCGTTCGCGATCTGGGCGCGCCGGACATCTCAGCGCGCGACGCTCGCTTTTGAGTTGGAGGTCCGTCCGGTGCTGGCGCGACTCAGTCGAGCGGCCGAAGAGATCGAAACGGCTGGACGCGGCGTGGGCGCCGTGACGGAGGATGCGCGTCGGGCGCTGTCGTCGGTGAGAGGGGCGGCTTCGTTCGCGGCGCCGGCGTTCGCGCCCCGCGTGTGGCTGGCCGCGCAAGTGGTCAATTGGATCGTTCGAAAAGGCGTTCGCCGGATGGCGACAAAAGGAGCACGAAATGTTTAACCGACACGAAGAAGAGGGCTCGAACTCGAATGTGGCAGGCTTCCTGCTGGGCGCGCTGACCGGCGCGCTGGTGGGCGCCGGCGTGGCGCTGCTCTTCGCCCCCAAGACCGGACGCAGGATGCGCGCCGATCTGGCGAGAACCTTCGAGCGCACGACCGACCAGCTGGGTGACCTGGCGGCCGATGCCGTGGACCGCGCGAGCGATCTGGCCGATCAGGCCAAAGCGACGGTGAAGGACGTGAGCGCCCGCGTCGCCGCGGCGACTACTCGTAGCTGATCGATCTGATGAACGTCGTCACGGTCGCTTCCCATTTGGCGATCGTGGCGGCGGGCCCGATGACTTTCACGAAGTGCGGGCCGCCCGGCGTCTCGATCAGCGCGGCGATCTGGCGCCAGCCCGATTTGTTGTAATGCTCGGCTGATCCAGGGGTCACTTCCGCGACGTACGTGCCCGTCACATCCACCGAAGAAATCCTCAATCCCGATATCGTCATTCCCGCACTTGTCTTCGCCACATCCTTCGACGCCTTGCCGTCGGGCTGCGACATCTGGCCGATCCAACGGTCGATGTTGGCCTGCGCGTTGCCGCCCATGTTCGCGCCGAAGAAGTAGAGGGTCACGAGGCCGTCTTCCGTGTCGGCGCCCGCCTTCGGCAGGTTCCACTCGGCGAGCCGCGCCGTCGAGGCGGGCGTTCGCGAGACCCAGCCCGCAGGTGCGGTGTATTTGATCGAAGCGGCGCTGAGCGATGTCGTGGCGAGGGCGGCGATAAGCAGGGCGGTTGGGCGCATTCGAGAAGTCTAGGCCAGTTGGCGGCGCCGAAGGTGGGCGAGCACCACGAGCACGCCGACGGCGCAGAGCGTGACGATCGACCACGACATGAATCGTGCGTAGGCGGCCCGGCCGAGAAGGTCGAACGTCGTGAGCCCCATCACGCCGATCGCCGCCCATGCTGAGATCTTCCAGCCGCGCGAGAGTTCGGGCAGGCGGTCGAAAATGAGCGCCAGCGCCGGCGTCGCCAGCAGGAGCACGTAGTCCCAGCCTTGCGGCGAAAGCAGAGGCACCAG
>SCUN01000340.1 GCA_004297655.1 Acidobacteriota bacterium
ACACCATGCTGCGGTGGCGAAGCGGGAAGAGCACGACGTTGATCAGGATCGTGAGGACGATGATCGACCAGCCGTAGTTGCCGATGAACCCGTTCACCCACTTGAGCGCCTGGAGCAGCGGCACGACAAGAAACGCGAACATGCCGAAATCGATCGTCCGCACCAGCTCGACGTCCACGGCGCGGAGCGTGTCGAAGAGCTTCGGCCCGAGGAAGAACGGCACCGACGCCGCGCCCGGCGACGCGACGCTGTAGGCGATGAAGTCGCGCTTCCGATTCTGCGGATCGTTCCACGGCAGCGGGAGCTGGACCGGGTGATAGGCGACCTTGACGTTCTTCTCGCCCGGCAGCGCGGCGCTGAGGAAGTAGTGATCGCCGACGCCCGCGAACCGGAATGGACCATCGATCGGCGCGAGCGCCGCGTCAGCCGGCTTCGGCCGGTCGACCTTGCCGCCCTTTGAGTGCACGATCTGGTTCGGATACCCGAAGCGCGATCCCGCCTCGTTGTAGCCAAGACCCACCGAGGGGCCGAGTTCGATCGTCACGGGCTTCGCCACGCCGGCGACATCAATCGTCGCGTCGACGTTCAGGAGATACGGCTGGCCTTTGGGTTGGAACTCAAAACGCTTGTGGACGTTGAGACCTGACTCGGCGTCTCGATAGTCGAAGCTCAGGACACCGGAGTTTGATCCCAGCGAAAGCTCAGTCGATGATCCGGTGCTGACCTGATAGACGGCCGCGGCCATCTTCGCCGTCAGGTTTCCATCTTCGGTCGTCAGTGCAAACGGCTTGGCCAGCGAATCAGGAACCTGTATCGGAATCAGGTCGAGCGGCTGGCCCGTGCTGTCCATGTACTTCTTCAGGTGCCAGTGCTTGAGCACCGCGCCTTGCGTCGAGAACACCGCGTGAATCGAGTCGGTTTCGACGACGATGTCTCTCGCATCAGGTGAGCTCGTGACAGCGGGTGCGGCGGGTGCGCTGGTGCCGGGTGAGCTGGTGGGTGCGCCCGGTTGTGAAGCGGCGGTGGGATTTTGCGGCGCAGCAGCTGGCGACTGATCGGCGGTCGCGGTTTGGGTCGCCGGCGGCGGTGGCGCGAAGTAGTACTGATAGACCGTGAGGACCAGCAGCGAGAGCGCAATCGCGAGAAAGACGCGTTTTTCCATTTTTTTTATCGGGAGCTCGGTGGGACGGGGTCAATGCCCGTGGGCCCAAGAGGATGGCACTTCGCGACACGCACGAGCGCCAGTCGGCCGCCGCGCCACACGCCGTGCTCGGTGAGCGCCTCGATCGCGTAAGCAGAACAGCTTGGGGTAAATCGGCAGGCGCCGCCGGCGAAGGGCGCCAGCAGGAGTTGGTACGCCCGTACAACGACGAGCGCGACGCGCACGCCGGGTGTGAGCGCGGGTGCCGATGAACTAACGCGCGCGTAGCTTGCTGAGTGCGGCATCGAATTCATGTTGAAGCGTCTCAAACGGCGTGGCCGCGAGTTCCCGCTTCGGAATCACAACAATGTCGAGCGACCGCGGCGTCAGATCGCGCGTCGGCTGCCCCAGGCGAAACATCTCGCGCACCCGGCGCTTCGCGCGATTGCGCACGACCGCGCCACCCAGTTTCTTCGATGCCACAACGCCGAGGCGATCGACCCCGTGCGTGTTCGGCAGAACGAGGAGCGTCATGTGCCGGCCCGAGAGGCGGCGTCCCTGTTCCTGCACGGCGAGAAACTCTGCGCGGTTGCGCAGCCGCACGTGCCGGCCAAAGGACTGGGACATGGAACAGGGCGCGCGGCGAGCGCGCTACTCGGAGGAAACCGTCAGGCGCTTGCGGCCCTTGGCGCGGCGACGCGCCAGGACGATCCGGCCGTTCTTGGTGCTCATGCGCACCCGAAAGCCATGGGTCTTGCTCCGCCGACGCGTGTTGGGCTGAAAAGTTCTCTTCATAGGAAACAATCGAGCATAGTCACCTGTGGAAAACCTGTCAACGTACGATACTGGGATGGGTACACCCGGCCAGGTTCCCCGAAACCGTGGTAGATTGCTGAACCTTCCGCTCGGCCGCCATCCTTACGGAAGTTTTCCACACCTGTGGAAAAAACTGTGGAAACCGTAAGTGTCTTTATTTTCAACAATTTGGGATGATGTTCTGGCCCGCGTTGAGACCAAGGTCAACGCCCACACGTACCACTCGTGGTTCCGGAATACCACACTGCTCAGCGATGGCGGTGTGGCGGGGCTCCAGGTCCAGGTCCCCAACCAGACGGTCGTCGACTGGCTGACGAGACACTACGCCGGCGTGATCGCCGAAGCGCTCACAGAGGTCGGGCGGGCGGGCGCGCCGGTGGTGTTCATCCCGGCGGATGGACCCGAACCCTTCATCGCCGAGCGGCCGGAGCTGCAAGAAGCGGCGAGCGAACCCAAGTTTCACGCGAACGAGACGCCTTCTGGAGAAACATCGCCGGCTGAATCACTCGGCCTGAGCCCACGCTACACGTTCGACACGTTCATCGTCGGCGCGTCAAACCAGTTTGCCCATGCGGCATCGCGCGCGGTGGCCGAAGCGCCGTCGCGTTCATATAACCCGCTCTACATTTATGGCGGCGTCGGTCTCGGCAAGACACATTTAATGCACGCGATCGGCGACTACGTGTTGAAGCACAACCCCAACACCAAGTTGACGTATGTGTCGGGCGAGCGTTTCATGAATGAAGTGGTCAACGCGCTTCGGTACGACCGCATTCTCGAATTCCGGGAGCGGTACCGATCCGTCGACGTGCTGCTCGTCGATGACGTGCAGTTCATTGCCGGCAAAGAGCGAACACAGACCGAGTTCTTTCACACTTTCAATGCGCTGCATGACGCGCAGAAGCAGATCGTCCTCAGTAGCGATGTGCCGCCGCACCAAATCGCGGAACTCGAGGAGCGGATGCGCAGCCGGTTTGAATGGGGGTTGATTGCCGACATTCAATCGCCGGATCTCGAGACAAAAGTCGCGATTCTCAAGCGAAAAGCGGATTCTGAGGGCGTGCCGCTGGCCGACAACGTGGCGCTCTACATCGCCGGCCGCATCAAATCAAACATCCGCGAACTCGAGGGCGCGTTGATCCGCCTGTTGGCTTTTGCGTCATTGACCGGCCGCGATCTGACATTGAGCCTGGCGCAGGAAGTCCTGCGCGACGTCCTCAACCACGACGAAAAAGCCGTGTCGATCGACATGATCCAGAAGCACGTGGCCGACTACTACCAGCTCAAATTGGCTGAGTTGAAAGCGCGAAACAACGCGAAGTCTGTCTCGACGCCGCGCCAGGTCGCGATGTATTTATGCAAGCACCTCACAAACGCGTCGCTGCCCGAAATTGGCCGCAGCTTCGGCGGCAAACATCATTCGACGGTGATTCACTCGATCAAGAAAGTCGAAGAGATGCGAAAGAACGATTCGGCCTTCAACAGCCTTATCAACACCCTGCTCGAGTCGTTCCGATAGAGCCAATCTGAGTTTTCCACAGGCTTCCACAGGGGGGTGCTGTGGGTACTTTGTTGACCACTTTCGCCACCCCGTTTTTGCACGCTTTCAGCCCAGGAAACCCGCCGGTGTACTCACAGGCTGGTGGGGGGTGTAAGTTGCTGAAAATAAACAAGAAAACACCACCGATTCACGTACTAACAGCCCCTTCTTTTTGTTATGATTCTTTGATCTTTGGATCTTCTAGAGATTCGATCAATAAACACGGCTGCTGAGTGAGGTCGCTCTGCCCATGGAGCTAGTTGCCCGCAAGAACGATCTGCTGAAAGAACTGTCTCTTCTGCAAGGCATCGTCGAACGGAAAAACACCATTCCGATTCTCGCGAATGTGTTGATCCAGGCGGACAAGAGCGGCGTGTCGCTGCTCGCGACGGATCTCGATGTCGGCCTGCGCAGTAAGTGCGAAGCGACCGTAACGAAGACCGGGACGTTGACGCTGCCGGCGAAGAAGCTCTTTGAAATCGTCAGCGCGCTTCCCGATACCGACATCCGGATCGAGGAAGACAAGAGCGGAAAAAGCGTCACGATCGCTGCCGATCGGTTTGAATCGAAAATGCAGACGCTGCCGGCGTCCGAGTTTCCAACGCCGCCACAGGACGCTGCGCAGGTTGAGGCCTCTCTGCCAGGCGCCGCATTGAAGCGATTGATCTCCCACACGCGGTTCGCGATTACCAGCGAAGACACGCGGTATTTTCTGAACGGCGCTCAACTTGTTTTGAAGTCAAACGAGATGAGCATGATCGCGACCGACGGCCACCGGCTGGCGCTCGTGACGGTCAAGGAATCCGCCGGCAAGGGCGCAAAATCCGAAGTGTTGCTGCCGCGGAAGACGCTGAATGAAGTCGGCCGGCTGATTGATGACGCGGGTGTTGTGGAGTTTTCACAGGGCGAGAATCACCTCTTCTTCAAAACCGAAGGCCGGCTGTTGATCTCGCGAAAGATCGACGCGAACTTCCCGGCCTACGAGCGCGTGATTCCAAAATCCAACGACAAGTCGATTGAATTCGATCGTGATCGCCTTGCGGCCGCCGTGAAACGCGTGCGGTTGCTGTCCAACGAGCGCTCGAAAGCGGTGCGCTTCGTGATGGGCAAGGATCAGGTCGAGATCACATCAAGCACACCAGAAGTCGGCGAAGCGCATGAAGTGCTGCCGGTCGATTATTCCGGCGGCGCGATGCAGATCTGCTTCAACGCCGACTATGTCGATAATTTCCTGAGCGTGGTGGAAACCGAGAGCGTCCTGCTCGAGTTCAAGGACGAGATGAGCCAGGCGGTCATGAAACCGATCGGCGCCGATGGCTATGAATACACGTACGTGATCATGCCGATGCGCATCTGACGCAGGACTCGAATCGCTCAATGGTGAATTCAGCGGAACAGCCGCGCGGCGGAGAGCCGGCGGCCGCGGACGATTACCGCGCAGATAAAATCAAGGTTCTCGAAGGGCTGGAAGCCGTCCGGAAACGGCCCGCCATGTACATCGGGTCCACGGGACCCGCGGGCCTGCACCATCTCGTCTATGAAGTCGTCGATAACTCGATCGACGAGGCATTGGCCGGCTACTGCAAGAACGTCAGCGTGACGATTCACATCGACGGGTCGGTGACCGTCATCGACGACGGCCGTGGTATTCCCGTGGACATGCACGAGAGCGGCAAATCGGCCGCCGAAGTCGTGCTGACGGTTCTGCACGCCGGCGGCAAGTTCGAAAACTCCGCGTACAAGGTTTCCGGCGGCCTGCATGGCGTCGGCGTTTCGGTTGTCAATGCGCTCTCCGAGTGGCTTGAGCTCGAGATCTGGCGCGGCGGCCACGTGCATCAGCAGCGTTATCAGCGCGGCGGCCCCACGGGCGATCTCTACATCACCGGCACGACCGAGAAGCGCGGCACCAAGATCACGTTCAAGCCCGACACGGAAGTCTTTGAGACCGTCGAGTTCAGCTTCGAAACGCTGTCGCAGCGCCTCCGTGAGCTCGCATTCCTGAACGCCGGCGTCACGATTTCGATCGACGATGAGCGCGACGGCAAGTCGCATAAATTCCACTACGAAGGCGGCATCCGCGAATTCGTGGAGTACTTGAACCGCAACAAAGCCGCGGTCAACGACAAGCCGATCTACATGTTCGGCGAGCGCGACATGATCAACGTCGAGATCGCGCTGCAGTGGAACGATTCGTACACGGAGACGACCTACACCTTCGCGAACAACATCAACACCACCGAAGGCGGCACGCATCTGTCGGGCTTCCGCGCGGCGCTGACGCGCACGATCAATCACTACGCGACCAAGAACAACCTCACCGAGAAGTTGTCGGAGAGCGTGAGCGGCGACGACATTCGCGAAGGCATGATCGCGATCATCTCCGTGAAGATCCCGCAGCCGCAGTTCGAAGGCCAGACCAAGACGAAGCTCGGCAACACCGAAGTCAAGGGCATCGTCGAGACGATCGTCAACGACAAACTTGGTGCATTTCTCGAAGAGAACCCCTCGATCGCGAAGAAAGTCGTGCTGAAGGCCGTCGATGCCGCCCTGGCGCGCGAAGCGGCCCGCAAGGCCCGCGACCTCGTCCGCCGCAAGGGCGCGCTCGACAATAGCGCGCTGCCGGGAAAACTGGCGGATTGCCAGGAACGCGATCCCGCGAAGAGCGAGCTCTACATCGTCGAGGGTGAATCCGCAGGCGGCTCAGCGAAGCAGGGCCGCGACCGGAAGTTCCAGGCGGTATTGCCGATCAAGGGCAAGATCCTCAACGTCGAGAAGGCCCGCTTCGACAAGATGTTGGGCCACGAGGAAATCCGGACCCTGATTGCGGCGCTCGGTTGCGGCATCGGCACGGATGAATTCGATCCGACGAAGCTCCGCTACCACCGCGTCATCATCATGACGGACGCCGACGTCGACGGATCGCACATCCGGACGTTGCTCCTCACGTTTTTCTACCGGCAGATGCGCGCCCTGGTCGACCAGGGCAACATCTTCATCGCGCAGCCGCCGCTCTTCCGAGCGAAGCGCAGCCGGCAAGAGACGTTCATCAAAGACGAGCGTGCGCTCGAGAGCTTCCTGATCAAACGCGCGGCCGAGTCACGCACGATCGTGCTCGAGAACAAGAAGGAAATCGCCGGCGAGGCGCTCGAGCATCGGCTCGAGAAGCTGATGGCGTTCCGCAAAGTGCTGCAGGTGGTCGAGCGCCGCGGCCCGATCCGCAAGGCCATCCTGGCGCTGCTCGAGGGTGGCGCCCGCGACAAGGCGTTCTGGGTCGACCGCGAGCGCGTGGACGCGCTGGGCGCCTTCCTGGGCCAAACGCCGGGGATTTCCGCGAAGACCGTGGAGGACGCGGAGCATCAGGCGCTGGCGGTGACCCTGACCGACAAGAGCGCGGGGTATTCGAAGCAGCACCGCCTCGACATCGACTTCGTCAACACCGGCGAGTTCCGCATGCTGGCGTCGGCGTACCAGGACGTCCGCGAGCTGATGATGGGCCCGGTGACGATCCGGGTGGTCGCGTCCGCCGCCGCCCAGGCGGAAGCCAACGAACCAGTCGAGGTCGACGATCACGAGACGCCGAAAGCGCCAGTGAAGCCGCTCAAAGACGGCGACACGCGCGTGGACTCGATCGATGAACTGGTGGATTACTTCGTCGCGGCCGGACGCCGCGGCGTGGCCGTGAATCGTTACAAGGGCCTCGGCGAAATGAACCCCGAGACGCTGTGGGAAACCACGATGGATCCGTCGAAGCGCACGCTGCTCCAGGTGCGCGCGGAGGATCACACCGAAGCCGACTTGATGTTCACCACGCTCATGGGCGACCAGGTTGAGCCGCGGCGGAAGTTCATCGAGGACAACGCGCTCGACGTGAAGAATCTGGATATTTGATGGACGAACAGCAGGCGCGCGTACCGGTCAACATCGAAGATGAAATGAAGCGTTCGTACATGGATTACGCCATGAGCGTAATCATTGGACGAGCGCTCCCTGACGTTCGCGACGGCCTGAAGCCCGCCAACCGGCGCGTGCTCTTCGCGATGCGGCAGATGGGCCTCGCGTCGAACCGCGCCTACCGCAAGTGCGCGAAGATCGTCGGCGAAGTCATCGGCAACTACCATCCGCACGGCGACGCGCCGGCGTACGACACGCTGGTGCGGCTGGCGCAGGACTTCTCGATGCGCTACACGCTCGTCGACGGCCAGGGCAACTTCGGTTCGGTCGACGGCGATCCGCCCGCCGCGTACCGCTACACCGAAGCCCGGCTCCAGGCCCTCGCCGAGTCGATGATGATCGACCTCGACAAGGACACGGTCGATTTCCGGCCGACCTTCGACGAGACCAGCGAAGAACCGACCGTTCTCCCGACGCCGTATCCCAACCTGCTCGTCAACGGCTCGACGGGCATCGCCGTCGGCATGGCGACGAGCATTCCGCCGCACAATATGCGCGAAGTGCTCGACGGCACCATCGCGGTGATCGAACACCGCGACGCGCCGATGGAAGAGCGCTTCCGCACCGTGCTCCAGCACGTGAAGGGCCCGGACTTCCCCACCGGCGGCATCATGGTCGGCCACGCCGGCGTCATGAAGGCCTACCGCGAGGGCCGCGGCAACGTCGTCGTGCGCGGCCGGGCGGCGTTCGAGGAAAACAAGAAGGGCGACCGCACGTCGATCGTCATCACGGAGATCCCCTACCAGGTCAACAAAGCGAATCTCGTCAGCGAGATCGCCGAACTGGTGCGCGAGAAGCAGATCGAAGGCATCTCGGACCTGCGCGACGAGTCGTCGCGCGACGGCATGCGGATCGTCATCGAGCTCAAGCGCGGCGAGATCCCCGATGTCGTTCTGAACAATCTCTACAAGCACACGAAGCTGCAGACCAGCTTCGGCATCACGCTCCTGGCGATCGTCGCCGGGCGTCCGCACGTGCTGAACCTGCTCCAGATCATCGAGCACTTCATCGACTTCCGGAAGGAAGTCGTCCGCCGGCGCACGGAATTCGAGCTCCGCAAAGCCGAAGCGCGGGCGCACATCCTCGAAGGCCTCAAGATCGCGCTCGATCATCTCGATGAAGTCATCAAACTCATCAGAGGATCGAAGAACCCGGTCGAAGCACGCGATGGCCTGATCACGAAGTTCGGCCTCACGCTGATTCAGTCGCAGGCGATCCTCGACATGCAGCTCCAGCGGCTCACCGGCCTCGAGCGGCAGAAGATCGTCGACGAGCTCATGGAGCTGCTGAAAACCATCGAGAGACTGAGGGCCATTCTCTCCAGTGATGAGTTGGTGATTGGGATTGTGCTCGATGAGCTGAAGGCGATTCGAGACAAGTTCGGCGACGCGCGGCGCACGGAGCTCGCGGAAGAAGCCGCCGACCTGCGCGTCGAGGATCTGATCGCCGACGAGGAAGTCGTCATCACGGCCACGAATACCGGCTACGTCAAGCGGACGGCGCTCACCGAGTACCGGAAGCAGCGGCGCGGCGGCAAGGGCCTCATCGGCATGCAGACGCGCGAAGAGGATGTCGTCAAACACCTCTTCATCGTGAACACGCACGCTTACGTGCTCATCTTCACGGATCGCGGCAAGGTCTACTGGCTCCGCGCGTACGACATCCCCGAAGTCGGCCGCAGCAGCAAGGGCAAGTCGATCGCCAACCTCGTCCACATGGAAGACGGCGAGAAGATGGCGGCGATGATCCGCGTGTCCCAGTTCCCGGAGAACGAGAACGAGCGGTTCATCGTGATGGGCACCCGGAACGGCACGATCAAGAAGACCGATCTGAAAGCGTTTTCGAATCCGCGGTCGGCCGGCATCATCGCGATGCAGGTGGAAGACGGCGATTCTGTCATCGCCGTCGCGGAGACCGACGGGAGCAAGGACCTCGTCATCGGCACACGCAACGGCATGGCGATCCGATTTGCCGAGGAAGACGCGCGCCCGATGGGCCGCACGGCCTACGGCGTTCGCGGCATCACGCTGCGCGAAGGCGACGTGGTCGTGGCCATGGAAGTCGTCACGGAAGACCAGACGCTCCTCACGGTGTGCGAGAACGGATTCGGCAAGCGCACCGAAGTCGCCGAATACCGGCGCCAGTCGCGCGGCGGCATTGGCCTCAAGAACATCCAGGTCACCGAGCGCAACGGCATGGTGGTCGGCATCGCGTGCGTGAGCGACGGCGATCAGCTGCTACTGGTGACGAGCGGCGGTC
>SCUN01000341.1 GCA_004297655.1 Acidobacteriota bacterium
GGCATCTCCACCGACACCGGCAGTTTCCGTCACGCCAACATCACGGCCCGCACGTTTGAACTGTGCCGCCGAATCTCCGAAGCCGGCGTGAACGTCGCGTCGCTCGCGCGCGAGATCTTTGACAGCTTCGGCATCGGCCGCGTGCGCCTGACCGGCGAGATGCTCCACGCGATGGAACTCCATCACGACCGGCGCATGGCGGTGCTCTATTACGACGACGCGCTGCTGGCGGCGTGCGGGGCGACGGTCGACGACACTGACGGCCTCGTCAATATCCCGCTCGGCGCGAAAGACGTCGTCGCCGTCGCGCTGATCAAGCAGCAGTCGGCCGGCGACTTCCGCATCAGCCTGCGGTCGAAGGGCACGGTCGACGTCCGCGCCGTCGCGCAGAAATGGGACGGCGGCGGCCACCGTAACGCCTCCGGCTGCTCGATGACGGGCACGCTTGATGACGTCAAGAAGCAACTGATCGCGGCCGTGGGCTCGGCTTTGTGAACGGCGTTCTTCTCATCGACAAACCCTCCGGTCCCACTTCTCACGACGTCGTCGCACGTATTCGCAACACCGCGAAGGAACGCAGCGTCGGTCACACGGGAACGTTGGATCCGATGGCGACCGGTCTGCTGCCGCTCGTCATGGGCAAAGCCACGCGGCTCGCGCCGTACTTCTCCGGCTCTGAAAAGACGTACATCGCGGAAGTGCGCCTCGGTTTCGAGACATCGTCTGATGACGCGCAGGGCGAGGCGCTCGGCCGGGAGTTCCAGGGTTCCTGGCCAAGTGCGCTTGAGGTTCAGGCGGCGGTCGAGAAGTTCCGGGGTTCGTTCGAACAGGTGCCGCCGCAAGTCTCGGCAAAGCGCGTGGAGGGGAAGAAATCGTACGACCTCGCCCGCCAAGACAAAGGCGTGGAGCTTCGGCCGGTTCAGGTGCACGTTTCTTCGCTGACGGTGCTCGGGTGCTCGGGTGCTCAGGTGCGGTTTGAAGTGACCGCAAGCGCCGGCTTTTATGTGCGCGCCCTCGCGCGCGACCTCGGCCGGGCGCTTGGCTGCGGCGGCCATCTGGCCGCCCTCCGGCGCACGAAGAGCGGCGCGTTCGACGTGGCGAATGCCCTCCCGCTCGACGAGGCGGAGCGGCTGGGTCCGGGCGTCGAAGCCCACCTGATCTCGCCGGCCGACGCGCTGGCCGACTTCCCGGCCGTCACCGCCAACGCGGCGGGTTTCAAGCGCGCGACCCACGGCAACGCCCTCGCGCCGGAGCACCTGGCCGGCCGGTTCGTGCCAACGACTGTGACTGGTCAGAAGGTGCGGATCCTCGCCGAAGGCGGCTCGTTGATCGCCCTGGCCGACAGCCGCGGCGGCGAGTTGCATCCCGCCGTAGTGTTGGCAGAGCGGGGGGACTTCAAGGTGCCAGGGGCCTAGAGTCCCCAAGTAAGAGTGCAAAGGGTCAAACGTGCCCCCGTGCGTCGCACGCTGTGCCCCTTGGCCCTGGGACTCTTACCCTGGGACCCTGGGACCCTAGGCCTTTGGCACTCTGAAGTCCCGGTAGGTATAATGATTTGTTGGCCCGCCGCCCCGAAATACCGGCGGACCTCACATACGGAACCTCGGTTCGGCGGAATTCCCCGCCCCTCTGGGATTCTCGTGGAGGCACTCAAGTGCTGAGCAAAGACCGCAAGACCGAAGTCATCGTTACGTTCAAGACGCACGACGCCGATACCGGCTCTCCGGAAGTCCAGATCGCCCTCCTCTCCGAGCGCATCGGCTACCTCACCGAACATTTCAAGACGCACGAAAAGGATCACCACTCGCGCCGCGGTCTGCTCAAGCTCGTACAGCAGCGCCGGCGCCTGCTCGACTACCTGAAGCGGAAGGACGCCGACCGCTACACCGAAATCATCCACAAGCTCGGCATCCGCAAGTAAGCGCTCAGGACAATCACAGTGATTCCCAATCCCATTCGAAAAGACATCACGCTCGGATCACGTACGATTTCCATCGAGACCGGCAAGCTCGCCAAGCAGGCCGACGGCTCCGTCATCGTCCGCTCCGGCGACACGATGGTCATCGTCACCGCGTGCCACGCGGCCGCGCCGCGCGAGGGCATCGACTTTCTGCCCCTCACGGTCGACTACCGCGAATACGCCTACGCCTCGGGCCGCATCCCCGGCGGGTTCTTCAAGCGCGAGAGCAAGCCGGCTGAGAAGGAAGTCCTCACCAGCCGCCTGATCGACCGCCCGATCCGCCCGCTCTTCCCGAACGGCTGGAAGTACGAGACGCAGATCATCGGCCTGCTCATCTCGGCCGACACCGAGAACGACTCCGACGTCCTCGCGATCACCGGCGCCTCCGCCGCGCTCGCGATCTCGTCGATTCCGTTCCAGAAGACGATCGCCGGCGTCCGCATGGGCCTCGTCGACGGCAACTTCATCGTCAATCCGACGTTCGCCGAGCGCCGCGCGAGCACGCTCGACCTGGTCGTCGCGGGCAGCAAGGACGCGATCATCATGGTCGAGGCCGGCGCAAAGGAAGTGACCGAGGCCGACATGGTCACGGCGCTCGACAAGGCCCACGCCGCGATCAAGACGATCGTGGCCGCGATCGACGAACTCAAGGCCCAGGTCGGCAAGACCAAGAAGCTGCCGAACCCGCGCGTGGTTGACGCCGCGTTTGCCGCGGAAGTCCGGAAGAAGGCGTACGAGCCGCTCGCGGCCGCGATGCGCATCCAGGACAAACTCCACAACTACTCCAGTGTCGACAAGGTCCTTGCGGATCTCCTCGCCGACTATCCGGCCGAGGCGACCAAGGAACGCGACGACGCGAAGTACGTGTTCAAGGAATTGAAGGAACACGTCATGCGCGACGAAGCCCTCGAACGCGGCAAGCGCCTCGACGGCCGCGCGTTCGACGAGATCCGTCCGATCTGGATGGAAGTCGGCGTCCTCCCCCGCACGCACGGCTCGGCCGTGTTCACACGCGGCGAAACGCAGGCGCTCGTCACGGCGACGCTCGGCACCGACGATGATGCTCAGAAGATCGAGACGGTGGAAGGCGAGACGTGGCGCCGCTTCATGCTCCACTACAACTTCCCGCCCTTCTCGGTTGGCGAAGTGCAGTTCCTGCGCGGCGCCGGCCGGCGTGAAATCGGCCACGGCGCGCTCGCGGAACGCGCGCTCCTGCCGATGATGCCGACTCAGGAAGAATTCCCCTACACCGTCCGCATCGTCTCGGACATCCTCGAGAGCAATGGCTCCTCGTCGATGGCCTCGGTCTGCGGCGGCGCCCTCGCGATGATGGATGCGGGCGTGCCGCTGAAGAAGCCGGTCGCCGGCGTAGCGATGGGCCTCGTGGCGAACGAAGAGACCGGCAAGTTCGCGGTCCTCACGGACATCGCGGGCGCGGAAGATCACTACGGCGACATGGACTTTAAGGTCACCGGCACGCGTCAGGGCATCACAGCGCTGCAGATGGACATCAAGGTCTCGGGCCTCTCGATGGACGTCATGCGGCAGGCGCTCGAGCAGGCGCGCAAGGGCCGGTTCGAGATCCTCGACAAGATGCACGCGCTGATCGCGGCGCCGCGCGGTGATATCTCCGCGCACGCTCCGCGCATCACGACGATCCGTATCCCGACCGAGAAGATCCGCGACGTGATCGGACCCGGCGGCAAGATGATCCGCTCGATCGTCGAGCGCACGGGCGTCAAGATCGACGTGGAAGACGACGGCCGCGTGAACATCGCCTCGTCCGACGGCGAAGCGTCGGCCAGGGCGATCGCGATCATCCAGGAACTGACGGCGACGCCGGAAGTCGACAAGGTGTATCTCGGCCGCGTGGAGCGCATCACGGACTTCGGCGCGTTCATCGAGATCATGCCGGGCTGCGACGGCTTGCTGCACGTCTCCGAGATGGCGAACTACCGCGTCAACGACGTGCGCGACGAAGTGCGCGAGGGTGAGCAGATCGAGGTCAAGGTCGTCAACATCGACCCGAGCGGCAAGGTCCGCCTCTCCCGCAAGCCGCTCCTCAAGGAAGGCGAAGGCAACACGCCCCGCTACTCCGCCGAGGAAAAGGCCGCGCATCGCGCGGCGGCGCCGCCGGAACGCGAAGGCGGCTTCGGCGGACGCGGCGGCGATCGTGGCGGTCGCGGCGGAGATCGCCGCGGCGGCGGCGGTCGCGGGCCGCGGCGATAGCCGCTTCGCGGAAGTCACACGTCACAAGTCACACGTCACAAATCAGGAGGGCGGCCAGAACATCGGCCGCCCTTTTTCATTGGATTCAGGAACCTGCGGTCAGCGCCGGGTTTTGGTCTTGCGTTCGGCGCCACGTTCGCGCGCGACTCGTTCGCGGGCTTCCCGGATGTGCTCTTCGAGGGACTGGTGGTCGCGCGGGCCTTCGGGGGCATGGACCGGCTCCGCGAACGGCTGAATCTGCGGCCGGATGGGCTGGATTTCCCTGGCGACGACGGCGGGCGCGGGCACGGCCGTCGGTCGCACGCGCGCCAACTCGGCTGCGGCTGCAGCCGCGTCGGCCTCCGCCTGTTGCTTCACTCGCGCCAGCTCCGCCTCCGCCGCCACGCGTTGTTGCTCGGCCGCCTGCTTCACCCGACTCAACTCGGCCTCGGCCGCAACGCATTTGCGCTCGGCCGCCTCTTTCACGCGCGCGAGCTCCGCGTGCATCACCGTCTTCGCGGCGTTCGTGGCTTCTTCTTTTGCCGTGGCAATCGCCGCGAGCACGGCGGCAGCGCGCTCACGATCGGCCTCGGCCCGGGTCTCTGCGAGCTTCGCCGCCATCGCGTTTCGCGCCTCCGTGAGTTTCACGGCCAGCTGGCGCTCCGCCTCCTTCTTGACCCGGGCCAGGTCGTCCTCGCCGGCCGACTTCGCCGACAGCGCCGCCTCGAGCTGACGCGCCATTTCTTTTCGAATGCGGTCGATTTCGCCCGTGGCTTCGGCTCGGGCTTGAGCTGTCGCCTCGGCCCTGGCCTCGGCGACGGCGGCGTCGATTGACTGATGAAGCGATTCATCGGGTTGCGCGAGGACCACCTCGGGCGCCGGCTCGACGTCGTCAACGACGGGGACGGATTCCTGAACCAGGTCAGCCGGCAGCGCGAACGCCGCGATCGGGCTCCATCCGTTGAGGCGAGTGCGCTCGCGAGTGTCTCGCAGAAGCTCGTCGTAGACGTGACGGCCGAGGAAACCTGCGACGGCCATGAGCGCCAGCGCGGCCGCTGACACGGCGGCCAACGCCGATGGTGTGAGGCCCCACTCGCCCATCACGTTCTCCTCGATGAGCGGGCACGAGATGGGCGCAGCCGCTCATCGTCAGCCGGAAATAAGAGGACGAACAAGGCGAGCGTGAGCGTGGCGCCGATCAGCGCCGAACGCTCTGCCACCCAGCTCAGCGCCAGTGTGGGCATTCTTTCCGACACCAGATAACCGAGCCCGAGCGCGAGCCCGACACGGATCGCGCCGGGAACGATTCGGACGAGATCGGACCATCGACCCGTCAGCCATCCGCGAGGTCGCCGCGCCACGAACGACAGCAGAAAGAAGAACGCACCGGCGGCCAGTCCGTCCGTGAACCGATGAGACAGTCCGCTGAGGAGCAGCCCGACGCCGGAGCCCGCGAGGGCGCTGCGAGCGACATCCGGAACTCCGTCCCATACCGCGCCCGCCCTTCCCATCGCTTCGTGGCGCTCGCGTGTGAGGGCCGCGACATGCGGCGACAGCCACGCGCGCGGTGCGACAACGCCCTCGACGAGACCGCGCGCCAGCGCCGCGCCGGCGGCCGCCGCCAGCAGCCACTTCCACGACCCGGAGAGCACGGCGACTGATTCGACAGACGGCGGCCGGCCCGACCACGTGAAGACAGGTTGCAGTAGCACCGTCGCGGCCAGACACCACACAAGTACGACGGCCGCATAGACGACGGCCAGCAACAACGATCGAACGACGGCGCGAGCGTCGGTGCGTTTCAGGAAACGCAGGCGGGTGATCGCGGCTTCTGTGACGAGATGTGTGAATTGCGGAAGCACCACGACGAGCACGCCCAACAGGAGCCAGGCGACCAGTTGGCCGGCGCCCACATGCGTGACCGCGCTCAGGCTGCTCGCCACGTCGCGACTGAGCGCCTCGCGAACGCCGTTGGCCAGGAGCAGCGCAACGCCCAACGTGCCGCTGACAATGCCGAGCGACACGGCCACCGCGAGAAACAGCAGCGATTCCGTGTAGATGTCGTGCGCGCCCGGCCAGCTTCGCGGCACGAA